>DATFAW010000100.1:0-3447 GCA_035254165.1 Paludibacter sp. | reverse complement strand
GTAAAAGTTACACAAAAGTTTGATGGAGGACAACAATCGATCTGTATTATTCACCCAATTGCTTCTTCAGTATCGGAATCTCATCTTTTCGTTGGTCCAATTCGGTAACATAGTTGGATATCCGCAGCACAGCGTCGTAATCAATCACTTTCTGTTCTCCAAATAACTTTAATGATGTTATGGCATATTCCAGCGCCTTGTCCATATCTCCAAGTATCTCATACCCGATGGCTATATTATTTGCAGCCTGGGCTCTCAGGGCAGTGCTTTTCTCTGTGTTTAAAACCTTTTCCCACGAACTGATGGCCGATCTCCAGTTTTTTACGTAAACGGAATCCATTCCCTGCTTCATGAGTTCATTCTTCGAATTGAAAAAATACCGGTCCACTTTATCCCAATATGGTACGAACCGATTCACGCAGTTATGCCCTACGGTCAACGCACCATCTACGAGCGCATCGGCTCTGTTGGGTAATCCTTTCATTGCTTCCTTTCGATGATAAGACTCTGATTCCCAATTGACGGTATCTTTAAATTGAATTTTAGTTACTTCCGGTTTGTTCAGGTAATGAATGCTCCAGTTGCTTTCGAACCGTAGTTCCAATGAGGCTAGGAAAGTAGTGTTGTCTACGAGGTAAGATTCGGATAAATCGTCCGATACTTTAATTTTGTCGAGCGAAAGGATGACATTGCTGTGATTAGCCGTGCATAAATCTTTCACTGTTTTCTCATCCAAATCGGTGGTGCTGAAAAAATCTGTATTCTTATTGACTGAATTCGGAATCACACTGACTGATGAAAAGAAATCTTTTCCTTCCAGATCTTCCGATAAAGCTCCCAGGCAAAATATAGAGGTGCTGTCGGTAGAGATATTTATGTTTTTAGTGCTTTGGTTTATGAGATCTGTCCTATGTCCATAATTTGCCGGTTGGTTCACCGTATTATTTACTATCAGCAAGTTATTAGCATCGGGTGCAAAAGCGACTTTTGCCGGATGCAGAACATCAAGCGAAGTATATAGTAAACTGGTACATGATGTTAGGAAAACAGTTCCAAAAGCCAGAAGTGTAAATTTCAGTTTTTGAGCTTTCATGATTGATTTGGTTATCTTTTTCTGCAAATATAGGAAAAATATCTATTTATAAACTGAGTCTTAATCCGTCGTAAGCTAATTGGGTATTCCCAGGCAACAATTGATTTACAACTTCATGTAAACCCATATGATGGTTCATGTGAGTGAAGTACGTTTTGCGCGCACCAACTTTGCCGGCTATATCCAACGCTTCGCTGAGCGATAAATGCGAAAGATGTTGAGCCGGCCGCAGTGCATTCAGCACCAATACATCGAGATCTTTCAGTTGGGCAATACTTTTATCGTCAATTGTTTTTACGTCGGTGAGGTAAGCGAATTTTCCAATTCGAAACCCCAGTATGGGTAAATTGGCATGCATAACCCGGATGGGTTGAATCTTTATATTGTTGATGTAAAATGCATTCTCGTCTATTTCATGCAGATGGATCGTTGGAACTCCGGGATATTTTTCTTCTTCAAAGCAATACGGCATATTTCGTTGTATAACACCTAAAACCCTTTTCTCTGCATATACTTCCGATTCTCCCAGCGGCCGTACATCATCCAACCCTCCCACATGATCATAATGTTCGTGCGTAAGCAATATCGCCGAAAGCCGGCTTGTCTGGTTCGCTAACAGTTGACGGCGTAAGTCCGGTCCGGCATCAATCAAAATCTGAGATTCCCCTTCTGTAATCAACACAGAAGCACGTAAACGTTTATCTTTTGCGTCGGTAGAAGTGCATGTTTCGCATTTACACCCGATTTGAGGCACTCCGGTCGACGTTCCGGTTCCAAGAAAAAGAATATCCATAGTTAATTCATAATTCATAATTCATAATTGGGAACTTTGTTCCCGATCCCCTCTCATCATCATATCCCCCCATCCTCACATCAACATATCCTCACATCATAATTTCATCCTGATGCGCCACTCTTGCGGGTAAAGGTTGTTACATCTGTTTCCCATATTTTTCAGCCAACCCAATGCTTGGCCCTTATAGCAAATCAACAAATAACCTCGTTTATCCTCAGGGAGAAAAATTGCTTCTTTTCTCAAGAATAAAATTGCCGTGTCGTAATCAACTTCAACTACTTCAACCGATTCTTTGTCTAATTTCTTCGATAACGCAATACTGGCAGATGGTATAAAATTGGATCCTTTCATTTCGCCTAACAATAAACCGGAATGCATGCATTTCAATTGTTTGTTGAGTAATAAATAATCACCTAGCCTGCTTGTGTCGTACGCATTGAACTGATTGTTTTCGGAAACGATTGTCCAACTGTCAGCGTCCAGTAAAGATAACGTTGAAATGTTATCTTTTGATACAATTTTCATGCCTTTTTTATAATCTTTAATTTTCTTGGTGGTCTTGTTCGGATAGCTGGTTTTCCGAAGTACCGAAATAAAGAACCCTTCGCCCTTGGTTTTATGCGGATAGAACCGATAACCAAAATCACTGGTTGTAATATCTGTGTTGCCCTGCAAGTCAATCGTCAACAATTCAGCACCCAGTTCTTCGCATATCCAGCGTGCATTTTCTTCATTTTCTTCGCGGTTGAACGTGCAGGTGCTGTAAACCAGGATTCCATCATTTTTTAGCGAATCCCAAACGGTTGTAAGTATTTCGCGTTGGCGTGCAGCACACAAAGTTACATTGTATTCGGACCATTCGTCAATGGCTCCCGCATCTTTCCGGAACATTCCTTCGCCTGAACAAGGTGCATCTACTACCATTGCATCAAAAAAGCCCGGTAAGTTAGCAAAGTCTTTTGGTTCGTTATTCGTTACCACTATGTTTGGATTTCCCCATTTAATCAGGTTCTCAGCCAGTATATAGGCTCGCGAACGAATAATCTCATTGCTCACCAGCAGGCTGTCTTCCAACAATGCCTGTGATAAAAGCGTTGATTTTCCGCCAGGGGCTGCGCATAGATCCAGAACGGTGCGGGCATGCTGGAAATGTTGTTTTACGGCCTGTTGCAAAAACATCGAGCTTGCTTCCTGCACATAATAAACTCCCGCGTGGAAAAGCGGGTCGGCAGTGAAAAGCGGGCGCTCTGGCAGGTAATAACCCGATTCGCACCAGGCAACACGGTCATCGGATGGTACATAATCATCCATTTTATTGTTTACTCGAATGCTTGTCGGAGGCACTTCTCCAAGTGCTTTTTCCAATGCTTGAAAATCATCTCCTAATATTTCTGTTGTACGTCTGATAAATGCTTCTGGTAAGATCATTGGTTGTATTTTTGCCTGGGCTGAGATTTTATTTTATTACAATGCCCTTGCTGTGTTTTTATTCTTAAATATAAAATAATTCTGATTCGTTTATCAAAAAAAAAAGAAAGCAGTGAAATTGTTTGTCACT
>DATFAW010000099.1:0-12114 GCA_035254165.1 Paludibacter sp. | reverse complement strand
CTATCTCGGCCAAAACGAATAAATTGAAAGGAGTAGATAAAAATTTAATATGGCTTACCAGCGATTCAAGGAAAATTCCAGTGTTAGTTCGGTTTAGCATTCCGGTCGGAATCGGACAATTGTCATTAACTAACGCCTCCGGAATTTAAAACCCAAATATGTTATGAGAAAATTCTTTGTTATTTTATCTGTCTTTTTTGCTGTATTTGGAATTATCTTTGCAGCTCTTCCATTAGGAACCATTGCCTTTTTACCCATAGGGTTAACCCTTTTATTTGCTTTCCTGATACTTTTTGTTTCAAAACCGGATCAGAAGAAATTACCCAAGTGGATACTTTTTATTTCAGTTTTAACTCTTTTGGTCGTTATGGGAAAAGTTGTATTTATTCAGGATAAAGTTGAAACTGATAAGCAATTTGAACAACAGAAAATAGAATCGAAAAAAGAAAATCAAAAAGATCTGGAAGGCTTATGATGTGAATTTGCCAGTTCTTCATGTTGATACAATACGCTGTTGAATTACAGCTAGATGTTATGAAATCATCTTGATTATTTGCTCGTGTAAAGTTTGAGCTCGCGATAGTTCGGATGATTTTTTTTGTCTTAAATTCCAGTATCGCAACTGTGCCATATGTTTTTTTGCTTTGCTGTACCACTTTAAAGCCAGTTTGCCAAGTGGATATTGACTGAAGAAGAAAAGCACCACAACCCACCAAGTACCACCAGTAAGTCCACCGAAAAGAATTGTTTGCAGTATATAAAAAATGGGGAATGCCAAAGCTCCCATGAAAAATTGCAACGAACTGATAAAGCCGGTAAATTCTGGATCTATTACTTTTTTTCGAATAAAAACAGGAAGCAGGTATGGAAGGCAATTTAGTGTGAAACCAACCAGAAAGAATGGCGAAGTTATGATTAGCAATAAACTGTTGAACAGTAAAGTGGATCCTGATGACAGCGAATTGTTATTGAAAATCCAGGCTCTGAGGTTCGTTGTTTTCAACAGATTAGTGTATTCTGCGCAAAGTAAATCCAGTTTCTTTGTTTCCTCCGGTTTCGCTTTTTCAAGAGCAACTAGTCTTTTCGCAATCTTTTGGCGAGCCACGAATCGATTAACCGTATTATCGGAGAGCTGTAGTTCGTCCAACACGGACTTGTTGGCTACTTCAGCTGCTATTTCGAAACATTCGTAATAATTTTCAGTTGCCAGATTGAAAGACAGGTTTTCTAAGTCGCTGCGCAGCCGATCGCGAATATCATTTGTCGCATTAACCGGATTTTCGGCATAAGCATTCATGTATTCCGATACTTCTATTGGTTTTCCGACGTTGATAATGATATGTTTGTTCGATTTGATTAAATCGCCAAAATCAAGTCCCACGGGGATGATTTTTACTCCTTTACCGGTTCCATACTTTTGTTGAGCAGCAAAGGCAATTCGAAAGATTCCTTTGACAAGGGGGCGAAGTTTACGTTCAACTTCCTGATTACCTTCAGGCATTATGCCTAGTGCTTTGTTCTGTCCCAGCACTTTGACACATTGATCAAATACTTTGTTGTTTTTCCCAAGGTTTTCCATGCCATCGCGCATCCGGAATGCCGGCATGATTTTGACGAAGTGGAGAAATTTGGCCATTCTCTTATTCTTAAACAAGTCGGCCCTTGCCAGAAAGATTACGGGGAGATTTGCCGGAACTACCGAATGAACAGCTACTGCATCCATTAATGCATTGGTATGGGTTGGTGCAAATATCACCGGACCTTCAACAGGGATGTTTTCCTTACCAACTATGATGAATTGACTATAATAACGCTTGAAAGCAAAAATGGTATATCTTCTTACTAAATTAAAAGAAAGCGGAAGCTCATATATTTCGGACATAATCGGTGGACAGTCAACAGTTAGTAGTTATCAGCGAACAGTTATAAGTAATGCTTCGTATATGATTTTTGCAGCATTGTTTTTAATCCTGCAAATGTATAAAATTATTGTTGTAGAACCAGCCCTTTTCAGCGGCGTGATTAACCTGTTTCCAAAAAATCTGAATTTTATGTATCTTTGCGTGTCTGTTTAAATGACAATTTTGTGTTTATATAATCTTAGGAAAATGAGAAAAAGTGCTTTTATATTATTGATTGCAATATTTATTCTGTCGGGTTCATGTGCAGGGAAGAATGATTCGGGTACAATCGTTCGTTTCGAAACAACTTATGGGAATATTAAAGTAAGATTGTATCCTGAAACGATCAAACATCGTGATAACTTTCTGAAGTTGGTGAATCAGGGTTTTTATAATGGCGTGTTATTTCATAGGGTCATTGCCAACTTTATGATACAAGCCGGTGATCCGGGATCAAAAACAGCCAAAGCGGGAACCTTGCTTGGTTCGGGTGACGTGGGCTATAAGGTTCCTGCTGAATTTGTTTATCCGCAGTATTATCACAAGCGGGGAGCGTTGGCGGCAGCTCGTGAGGGCGATCAGGTAAACCCTAACAAAGCTTCATCGGGTTGTCAGTTTTACATTGTTCAGGGCAAGACGTTTACCGATGGACAGTTGGATAGCATTGAAAAAAGCAATGAACAGAAACTGGAAGGAAAAATGTTTCAGGAACTTGCAAATAAGAAGCAAGAAGAGATTAAACGTTATCGATTGGAACGCAGCCAAGCAAAACTAGATGCTTTGCGTGATTCTATTTTGGTTGATGTACGCACGACTTTAAAGAACCATCCTACTTATAAACTGACTCCTAAACAGCGCACCGACTATAAAACCATTGGTGGAACTCCGCATTTGGATGGTGCTTACACTGTTTTTGGTGAAGTGATTGAAGGAATGGATGTAGTTGATAAAATCTCGAAAGTCCAAACAGGTAGCAATGACCGTCCGGCTGAAGACATTAAAGTGATAAAAGCTGAAGTTGTAAAATAAATTTAGTTTTTGTCTTTTATGCAACGGATAGAGAATCCACACATTCTTTTGCTGTTGATTCTCTCTACCGTACTGAGATTATTTGCCAGTTTCAGGCTCAGTGCGGAAGTGTCGTTTGCATAAGAAGAGCTCCACCAACCTCCAACGGAGTCAATTTGGCTGAACGAACGGATATAGTTGATACGTGAACCGCCAGGAAGTGCTGCAAAGCCCGAACTATTGTTTGTTTTCATATTATTGCCTGCAGCTCCGCTGATGCCCGATTTGATCCAATGGGTAGTAGATGCCAGTATCTTGGCAAGGGATCCAGAAACATTATAATATTGGGAAACATTGTCTTCAAGGGTAGACCATTCAGCATCTGTGGGTATATGCCAACCTTCCGGGGCTAACTTGTTTGTTTTTACAGCATACCAATTATACAAGGCTCCATAGGTGCTTTTATAAGAAGCAGAATCGTTTTCATACCAACAATAACCCGGTGTTTTCAGGTTTGTCCATGCAGCGCTGTCGGTTACCATGGGAATGGCTGTATTATCTGCGTAATGGGCAGTTTTTAAATTTTCTATCATCCATGTTTGTGTCCCTATCGTTACGGTATGATATACATTACCTTCCACATCGGTTACGGTTCCACCAAAGACAGGGCTTTCGACTTTGTTACAGCCTGTTGTAAGGCAGATTACAATGCCAACTAACGCTAAATTGAAATTCCAAAATTGTCTGATCGTTTTCAAAGTTATTGATTTTATCTCGCACCGGACATTGTCAAATGCTATTTATATTATCTTTTTGGGCTTATTCTATTTGTATGGGGCTAACCCGTTGTCTTTTAAATACTATCCGTCTTTACGGCTATTGAATCAGATTCGGTGCCATCCCCATAATTCTGGTCTATCATTTGTAAGTTCTCCGGGGTTATGGGATAAATAGCCACGATGACTATACCACTTTCTTTCAGGCCTATCAGTATCTGTGATTTACTTTTCAGAATGGTTACGTTCGCATTCGAATGTTTCTCATCTTTTGCGTATCCGTTTAGTGCCGTTTCGAGCGTCTTAAGCACGATGTCCTCTTTGCCCAATGCTTTGCCAGTCAGTTTTATCCGGTACGAAAAACCGCTGTGTTTGTAGTTTGGTTTAAGCGTGTAACTAAAACTCAGGTTACCATTGTATTTTTCAGTCCACGGACTACCTAAAACAAAAAAGTCCATGGTGGCATCATTCGATATTCTTTCATTGGTAACCAGTTGATTTTCCGAACTACTCTTTTTGAAGTCTGCTTCTGTCTTTTTGTATCTTCCTAGAACAGATGATATGGGGGTGCTAAAGTTCATTCCAGCCACTGTATTGACTGTAACATCTTTCTTTAATCTGCTCATGATGGCGCCCAGATCGAAATAATCTGTATTCACACTCTCGTAGGCCGATGATCCGGTCAGTACGTACGCTTTAAAATCTTCGGAAATGGAATTGTATTGAGAATTAATAGCGTATTTCGCGTTTTTGTCGATAAAGCCACCTTTTCCTTCACGCATTACCCAGGCAATATTTCCATTAAATGGCAGAGCCGAATCAAATTGCACATCAATAACCATTTTTCCTTTCTTGTTAATGTATCCGAATTTGTTTCCTGACTTTACAGCGGCCAGCTCATTTCCATTGAAAGGATAAGCATCGCTAAATTGTGCTTCAATATCTATGCTTCCTTTTTTATTACACCAGCCCCATTTGTTATTCTGTTTAACCAGAAACCCATCTTTGTCGGCCTTCATATCCGAAAACTGTGGGTTGATAAGATATTTCCCGGTTTTGTCAATCACTCCCCATTGCTTTCCCAGTAAAACAACTGCTTTCCCGTTTACAAACTCTTTGGCACTCAGATATTGACAGTTTACAATCAATTTTCCTTCCGTGTCGATGTATCCCCATTCGCCGGCGTTGTTTGCAACGGCACATTCCCCGTCGCTAAAATTGCCTACTGCCGAATACTGCGGTCCTACTTTTACAACCCCGTTTTTATCTACAAATCCCCATTTTTGAGTGACACTGTCGGCTTGCACGCTGAATGCTGCCATCCCATTTTTGAATATCCGCACCGATTTAGCCAGAGGTAACTTAAATTTTATTTCTCCACGGGTATTGATAACCTGGGGGGCTTCGTTTTCAGGAACCACCCAAGCCAGATCTTCGTTGAATACCGTTGCTTCTTTGTACGTTGCCTTTAATGCAAAATGGCCATCCTCCGAAATGAAACCCCACAGCGGTTTGTTCCCAAATGTTTGGACTAATGCCAACCCGTTTCTGAAAACTGAGGCTTCTTTAAATTGAGGATTAATGATCATCTTTCCACTCGAATCGATGTACCGGAATACATTCCCATTTTGTACGGGTAATAAATTGATAACTTTCGTTTCGTTGCTGCCTGAATTACAAGCTGCCAAAAGTGCAGCTAATATGACTGCACTAATTAGTTTTAAATGTCTTTTCATCTTCTGTTTTCTGCATTGGACGTTGTCCAGTACAATTTATATATTAGCCCTTCGGGCTGTCAATATCCTTGCCAAAATGGTTTATTATTCTTTTTCTTTTCGTGATTTTTGTGATTCCGTAAAAAAACGTTTCTCCATATAGCTGTTTTTGTCAATATTGCACAGTTGTTCAAACATTGGTCTGGTGACTGTAAATGCCAGAATATTTGGTGGCAGATATTTTCGCATTGCCATATCCAGCGCACCAATCATAGCTTGCGGAATATTTAAATCCTTGAAATGAGAGATCAGTTGCATGCAACCCGATCCGAAAGGTGCTATCACCGGATCGGGATCGGAAGGTGCACTGTTCAGTTGCGCGCCAATCATCAACATGCTTAGTTGATCGGGAGTGACAAAAAATGTGATCGTCTTCAGGTATTCGTATCCTGCAGCTTTCAATGGTCCTATCACCAGATTCGGATGCTGTTGTTTATAAGGGCGCAAGTTATCAAGCCAGAGACCCATTAATTCGTGGTTGGCTTTCAAACCCTCATCATCTGCCAGGAACTTGACATATTGTTCTTTCGTCCGGATCCGGACATCACACAGCCAACTTCCGGCTCCACCGCAGCCGAATTGTTCTTTTGTCAGGAGCAACGATACGCCTTTCTCCCATTTTTTGAAATAAGCAAAAATACAAGCCTTCGACTCCACGAATGGCTCGAATAGGCTTGCGTCGGGAACATCATAAAATCCAATCAGGGGAAACGTAATCCCTGTCTTTTCTATCAGATAGCTGAAATCAGGTTGTTTCATAATTTTACATTTATTATTCCATTGTGTTTCTTATTTGTTTTTATAGCTTTTATCCAGGAACACAAAACGGTCTTCATTTTGCGCACGTACTGCTTTTGATACTACATTGATCAACATGACAGGGGGATTAGGGTCAGTTGCTTTGACAGATGGCCATTCCGGTAGGTTTTTCCCGTTCGGATTGCCGCTTATAATGAAGTTGGCAAAATAATTTTCCATGGTTTCCGACACTTTGTAGTCATCTCTTTCCCAACCATATTCGGGAGCCAGATGGAGATTACCCATACAGTATTCAATTTCTTCGGCATGGGCTGAGCCAATCCGTTTAACCACCGGACTCGTTGCTTTCGAATCTTTTTTTACGGTGCCTCCGGCAAGTCCGGAACTTAAGGTCTTGTCTTTCAAATCAGGTCTGGGTCTGCAGAATAAATAGCGATACACTTTTTGATTACTGTTCTTGCGTTGCAAGTCGAACCATTTCCAAGTGCTGTAAGTAATGAACCGTTGCGATGCCAGGTCTGTTGCTGAAAGCTCCACTTCTTTCTCTGTGGCGTGTGCATAAAGCTTCAACACTTCTTCGTAATCGTTGGGATAGGTCTCTTTCACCCGGCTGATAAAGTTTTCACTCGTATAAGGCTTGCCATACATAAACGACATGCCGTTTGTCTCTGCCGAGTTCCAACCAACCAGTAACGGTATTTGAGCTTGCTCTCTTGCATTGAATATTTCAGGAAGTGATTTAGGTATGAGGTATCCATCAATAACCGTTGGGAATCCGAACCGTTTCGATTTTACGTAAATATCTAATATTTCTTTTGTGCTAAGTGCCCGTAATGCTTTGAGCGAGGTGTAACCCGCTTTTTCGGCAAATTCCACACCTGTTTTTTCGGCTTCGGCTAATGGGATAGGTGCTAAGGTCGGATTGATGGCCGCACCGCTTTCGCCAATGGCTCCTGCTATCAGGTTTTTAGATAAGGGAGAAGCCATCTGGACGCTAACCGAAATGGATCCTGCCGATTCGCCTGCAATAGTTACGCGGTTAGGATCACCTCCAAAGGCAGCAATATTTTTTTGCACCCATTGCAAGGCAGCGTGTTGATCGAGATAACCATAGTTTCCCGATGCTTTGTAAGGAGCTTCGGCACTCAGTTCCGGAAGAGACAGGAAGCCGAATATGTTCAAGCGGTAGTTTACGGTTACAGCCACTATTCCTTTCATAGCCATTGATGCACCGTCGTAACGGGGTTCGGCACCATCGCCGGCAACCAATCCGCCACCGTAGAAATAAACCAATACAGGTAGCAGTGCCTCTGCCTTCTTTTTTGTAGGTGCCCATACATTCAGATACAAGCAATCTTCGCTCATGGTATCCAGTCGCGAATTCATTTTTCCAAATACTTCCACCTGAACCGGTTTAGGCCCGAATTTAGTGGTTTTCAATACACCTTTCCAGTTTTCGTGAGGCTGCGGTGCTTTCCAGCGGAGTTCACCTACCGGCGCTTTGGCAAAGGGAATCCCAAAATATTGTTGAAGCTCGGTTTTGATGTTCTGCAATCCTTCAACGATTCCGTTTTCAGTTGTTGTTTTTATAGGAATCAGGTTTTTATCTTGTGCCATCATGCCTGCTTGAAGAAGGCAAAAACCTAAAGCGAATAAAAAAGTTTTTTTCATGTGATATTGATTTGTTTGTATTTTTATATTGGTCCCGTTTGGCTGTTAATGCCATTGTCTGAATGGTTTATTGTCTATTATATAAGGAATTCCATGTTGCTTGTTGATAGGATCAGATATCCTACCGTCGCTTTTATCTCTGTAATCAGATCTTGCGGAACCAGGTGTAATTGCAATCCTCTTTTTCCGGCACTGACATATATTTTTTCGAAATTGCGGCAGCTATCATGAATGAAGGTGGGGAAATGTTTTTTCATTCCTACCGGCGAACAGGCTCCACGAATATATCCCGTGATTGATAGCAGTTCTTTCATGGGAATCATATCGCAACTTTTATTCCCCGATATCTTGGCTGCTTTTTTCAGATCCAGTTCTTCTGCTCCCGGAATGATGCACACAAAATAGCCTGTTTTATCACCTTTCAACACCAGTGTTTTGAATACACATTCAACTGCCTGGTTCAGTTGCGCTGCCACATGCACCGCACTCAGGTCGTTTTCATCCACCTCATACGCAATTAATTCATAACTGATTTTTGCTTTGTCGAGTAGCCGGGCGGCATTTGTTTTTTCAATTGTCATATTCTGTTGCTATTTTAATCAATAGATCTTTCCTTGCAGTTATCCTTTCCGCTTGCTAATGATGATGGTGCCTGCATTCGGTATTGCATCAAACTGGATATAATCCACCGAATTTTGTTTTACCCGCTGAACCATCAGGTTGGCTGTTCCCTGTTTTACCCGTGCGTTTTTCCAGCCGCGGGGCAATGGACGGCGTATGGAAACCGGGTAATTGTATACACTGTTGTCGAGCGAATCGGTAAGTTGCAGGTTGATGCGTTTCGACTTATTCTGCAGTACGGTTAGCCAAACGGCATTCCGTTCTTTAATGTAACGCACCACGTTTCCAAAGGTATTCACCCAAAACTTGCTGCTGTTTGCGTTGACATAATTCAGATGCGAACCGAGTTCCTCCGAGCGTAGCGGCGAAAAGCCATTATCATCGTCAATACCATGCAGCATAAATACACACCACGCTTTTGAATTAACAGCACTTTCTACCTTGGCATTCAGTTCATGTGTTGTCTTGGCTTCTCCGTCCGCACCGCAATTAATTGAACTGATATACATGAAATCGGGTGGAGTGGACGGCTCTAGAAATCCATCGCAACTCCGGGCAGCGATATAACATTCCGAACATAAATGCGTGTTACCATTGGTACAAAACGGATAGGCAATGGTCAGGCACTTTTGTCCGGGTATTTTGCGATTAATGATATCCCTCGAATCCTGGTATTCCCTGGTCTGATAACTTTCGGATATACTGTCCAACGACGGATGTGTTACCGTGTGGCTGGCTATTTCGTGTCCGTTATTTGCAGCCGTTTGTAGACCGGTCCAGTTTGGATTCCAGTTTATAACGGTAAACAAGGTCGCTTTGAAACGATGCTTATCAAATAAGGGAATAGCCTTTACCAGTTGGTTTGGGCAGTTATCGTCGAAGGTATAACTGATGGCAGCGGATTTAAATCCTTGCCAGGTGCCAACTTCGTACGGTGAAGCAATCCGTTGTCCAAAAACAGGGACACTTGTTATCAAGCCTGCCAGTAACATGATTTTTATTTTCATATCTGCTGTGTCCTTTTCCTTACGGCTTCACTTCACACCTATTCAATGGTAGTTCGTGAAATCGTCATTTTGCCGGGATCTACCTCTTTAGTTTCTTTATTGGTACTGTATATAAATAGGTTGTGGCTTCAGTTTCATCAACTCCTGAGGTGTCAGCATGTGATTGGGCACCTTTTTCAGGTCGTTTTTATAAAACAATTTGAATCCTGTAAATTGTACCGGTTCCTTATAAATGTATAGTTTATAGGTACTGCGTTTCAATACCGGCTCACCCCAACCATCCATGTTCATTACCATTTGCACTTCCGGGTGCAACACGATATTCCGGTAGTTTCTCACCATTCCCTGCGTAAAGCGGTGGACGATCAGAATTTTTGGGGGCAGGTTATTATCCTTTACCAGTTTTGCCAGGTAGTTCGAACAGAAATTAATGTCTGTTGCATCCATAGTCCCGATTTTTGTGCCGGGCCTGTGTCCATCTTTCATCGAAAACTCAGGATCGATGCCTAAATAGACATGGGGCATTTTCAGGTATTTTTCCAATAACGGAACTTCTTGTTGTACATTACTTTGTGCTACCTGAACATCTAAAAATACGATGGCATTTCCCATTTTCGCTATGGCTAAAGCCGAATCAATCTGATGCGCCGGCATGCGTGTGCGGTATTTCCCATCTTTTCCGGGAGTACCCGAAGCTACCACGGCAATATAATGAATGGCTGGTTGTACGGGAGTAGTAGGATCGGCTTTTTTCCATGCAGCTAATTCTACGTTTAATTTTCTCCACAGTTCTTTTGGCGGATATTCGCCCAATACACCCATTCTTTTCGAATAGAGGTTGCCATAATAGGCCACGATTCTTTTGAAAGGCAGGATAGCTCCATCCAGAGGGTAGGAGTGGAGGTGGTTTGGCCATAACCCAGTGGTGTCACCATTTGCCAATGCCTTTAATTTCTTTTGATAAGCCAGTGTATCTATCGGCACTACTTTCTCGTCTTCTTTTTGTACCGACGATTTTTCACCGGATCTTTTTTTCGAACCTGATTCTGTTTTGTGACCGCATCCGCCCAGGATAAGCAGAAAAGTTAGAGCAAATGAAAAGATAAGTTTGTTGTTCATGTATCTTAGTTTAAAGTTTATAAAGTTTGAAAGTTTATAAAGTACAGTATTTTGTATTTAATATTATGCTATTCTTGACAGAGTGGGATGGGCTAGGGGCGATATTTGTAAGCTCGTAAATTTTCGTTTGAGCCCCCGCGTTTTACCTCTTAATTCGTAATTCTTGTTAGCTGGTGATTTTAGTTTGCTAAAACTCCCGTGTATCGACTTCATTAGGCGTTGTGGTGTGCAGTCAGGAACAATTATGCGGCGTACGGTTTGCAGGGGTAACAATGAGTCGCGTTTTGTTGAAAGCGAAAACGAAAGTTTGAAGTATTTGCTGAGTTCCTGCGCACCTTTGTGGTCGAAAACGCCATTCGGGTAAGCCCAGTAATCAACCGGACGACCTACTATCTTTTCTAACTTTGCTTTTGGTTCCACCACCTCTTTTTGCCAATCGGCCGCCTCTTTGTATTTGGTCACCATGGTATGATCCCAGCTATGCAGCCCGACGGTATGTCCGGCTTTTGCCAATCCGGCAATCTGGTCTTTGGTCATGTAATTCTTTTTGTTGTAGGTAATGGTCATGATAAAGAAAACGCCTCTGAATCCATGCTTTTCCATCACCGGAGCGGCTATCAGGGTATGTTCCACGCGCGAATCATCAAAAGTTATCATTACCGGTTTTTCGGGCAAAGTCTTGTTGTAAACCAGATAATCGTATAACTGTGCAGGCGAGATGGAATGGTAACCACTATCGGCCAGTACTTTCATATGTGCACTGAAAGTAGCCGGACTTACCGTATAATCGCCTTTATTTCCATTTGAAATGCGGTGGTAGCACAACACAGGCACCTGCTGTTTTGCATATACTTGTGCTGCAGTATTCATAGCTTGCTTTGCGCCAGCATTGTCTTTTCCCACTTCTGTAGTGGTGGCTGCGCCGGACTTTGCATCGCGTTGGTTGGCATGCTTGCAACTGCTGGCTGCTAATCCCAGAAATAATGTACAGAAAAGGATAAATTTCGTATTCATAAGTATTTCAGAGTGTTTAATGATGCGTTAAATGTTGTATAAGTTGTGCTTTTAGTACTGTTTAATACATAAATTCAATGGTTTGATGATGTGGTAAACCTAATCTTAGACTCCTGGAGGGAGTCAATATGAATAACCACGGGTGTAACCCGTGGATAGAACATGAAATTCATGATAGAACCCTGATAGGGGTTCAATAATACCATCTTGTAATGATATTCAGCCCACTTCGGGGCTGGAATCATGTTTTGTTTTTCATCCCCCAGTTCCGCAAGCTTCACTGGGGGTTATTCATATTTAGCCACTCCGTGGCATAGAATCGTTTTTCAATAGACTTTTCTATTTCCAACTTGTATAATGTCTATTTTTTCAAAGCAATGTCCAGATAGATAGACTTGTCAATGCCTGAAATATGTTGACCACTTTAAAGTAACAAAAACAACTAAAAAGTGAAACATTATGG
>DATFAW010000098.1:0-3541 GCA_035254165.1 Paludibacter sp. | reverse complement strand
TTTATTGACAAAATAATATTGAAGTTTTTTTTGAAAAAAAGAATAGAGAGGTTGGGAATGAGTAGTTCCGGCTCCGCAGAGCTATAAAGAATTATAGCATTTCACCGAATTGGAATTCAGTGCTCCTATCCGGAATTTAGTACTCCCAATCGGAATTCGGTGCTTTCATAAAAAACATCCGACTGAAATTAATCAGCCGGACGTTTCCAAGTCTATAGGATTTAGGGGCTTTACTTCACTTCTACTCCATTTGTTACTGGTACACTGGGTTTGATCAATACCAATTTTCCATCAGCATCTTCGGCTGAAAGGATCATGCCTTCGCTCATCACACCACGGAGTTTACGTGGTTCGAAGTTGGCTATAAAACAAACCTGTGTGCCTATCAACTCTTCTGGATTTGGATAATGCTGTGCAATGCCCGAAAGGATCGTGCGCTCTTCCATGCCGTCGGCAAGGCGGAATTGAAGCAGTTTATCAGCTTTTGGCACTTTCTGACAATCGAGCACAGTAGCTACGCGAATATCCATTTTCATGAAATCTTCGAAAGCTACGTTTTCCTTTACCGGGGCAGCTTTGTAAGCGGCTGTTTCGTTGGCTTTCTTGGTGTCGAGGAGTTTTTGAACCTGTGCTTCCATGGCTTCATCTTCTATTTTTTCGAAAAGAAGTTCTGGTGTTCCAAGTTGATCGCCGGCTTTCAATAGATCGATACGGCCGAGTTCTTTCCAGTCGAACGTTGATAAGTTCAACATATTACGAAGTTTTGCAGACGTAAAAGGCAAGAATGGTTCGAAAGCGATAGCCAGATTAGCCGCAATCTGCAGACTCAGGTGCATGATGGTTGTCACGCGATCCATATCGGTTTTGGCTACTTTCCATGGCTCTGTATCGGCTAAGTATTTGTTACCAATGCGTGCCAAGGTCATAGCCTCTTTTTGTGCATCACGGAAGCGGAAGTTGTTGAGTAATTTTTCCACATCGGCTTTTACGTTCACAAATTCTTCGAGCGTTTGTTTATCGTAGTCGGTTAGCTCGCCTAGGGCAGGCACTTTGCCGTCGTAGTATTTTTGAGTTAGTACCAACGCACGGTTGATGAAATTACCAAAAATAGCCACCAATTCGTTGTTATTGCGGGCCTGAAAATCTTTCCAGGTAAAGTCGTTGTCTTTTGTTTCGGGCGCATTGGCAGTAAGAACATAGCGCAATACGTCTTGTTTTCCGGGGAATTCTTCCAGGTATTCGTGCAACCACACCGCCCAATTGCGTGAAGTGGAGATTTTATCGCCTTCGAGGTTCAGGAATTCGTTAGCCGGCACATTGTCGGGCAAAATATACGAGCCTTCGGCTTTTAGCATGGCAGGAAATACGATACAATGGAATACGATATTGTCTTTGCCAATGAAATGCAGCAGACGGGTTTCAGGATCTTTCCACCATTTTTCCCAGCTATCAGGCAGCAATTCTTTGGTATTAGAAATATAACCAATCGGAGCATCGAACCACACGTAAAGTACTTTGCCCTCTGCACCAACAACAGGAACCGGGATTCCCCAATCAAGGTCGCGGCTTACGGCACGCGGTTGCAAGCCCATATCGAGCCAGCTTTTGCACTGTCCGTACACGTTTGGTTTCCATTCTTTATGGTCTTCGAGTATCCATTGGCGTAACCAGGCTTCGTGCTGATCGAGTGGGAGGTACCAGTGTTTGGTTTCGCGCATTACGGGTGCATTTCCGCTGATAGCTGATTTCGGATTGATCAAATCGGTAGCGTTCAGTGATGTTCCGCAGGCTTCGCATTGGTCGCCATAGGCATTTTCGTTGCCGCAATGTGGACATTTCCCGGTAATATAGCGGTCGGCCAGAAATTGTTGAGCCGATTCGTCGTAATATTGTTCGCTGGTTTTTTCTACAAAACCGCCTTTACCTTCGATAGTTTTGAAAATATCGGAAGCAAGTTCTCGGTGCGTTTTGGACGTTGTACGTGAATAAATATCGAAGGAAATACCGAAATCTTCGAATGATTTTTTGATAATCCCGTGGTAACGGTCCACAATATCCTGCGGTGTAACGCCTTCTTTTTTAGCTTTAATGGTAATTGGTACACCGTGTTCGTCCGATCCGCCGATAAACAACACTTCTTCACCTTTCAGGCGGAGGTAGCGCACGTAAATATCTGCAGGAACATAAACTCCGGCTAGGTGACCGATATGGACAGGTCCATTGGCATAAGGCAAAGCCGAGGTGACGGTGGTACGTTTGAAATTTGTCATGTTGAAAATTAGTTGATTAGTTCATCGGGTGATTGGTTCATCGGTCCATTGGTTCGGCCACTAACTGATTCATATATAGATGAACCCGTTGACCCATAAACCAATTAACCCTAGTCCAAACAGGAGTGCAAAGATACAGACAAAATCTCAAATTTCAGACACTTATTACCGAGAAATGAACGGTTGGAGAGGCTATCCGGCAAGCGCAACCTGGTTCTTGGGGGTGCAGGACGGTTTTTGAACTTTGCAGGACTAAGTTCGAAAGTCGCGGAAACAATTATTGTTAATGTGGAAGTGACTCTGAAAGTCGCGGAAACGATTCTGATACTTGCTGGATCAATTCTGAACGGGAGTATTCAGGGGGTAAGTACACAGCGAAGTCGTCTTGACTCTTTATAATATCGCTCCTACGGAGCTTTTGTTTCATCGAAATTAATATTTCTACCATAATTATAGCTCCTAACGGAGCATTTTAAGAGCTTCGGAGAAGCGATATTATGGTAGTATGTAATTATATTTTCGGTTTTTTAAGCTCTGTAGGAGCGACATTATAATGTTGTTAAAAATCAAGACGGCATCATAATTAAATTTGGAGTATATTTGTGATTCAAAAATCAAACACTTATCCATGCCTCTAAACAAAATCCTATTAAAAGAGCAACTGGCTCAGTTTTCGAAGAAAGAGCTGGCGGAAATGGTGCTGAAACTAGCCGGGAAAAGGTATAACTACGAATTTCTGCTGGTCAATTTTCTGGATAGAGATGGCGGGGAGCAAACCTTATTCGAAGAAGCTAAGGATGATATTGAGGCCCTTTGGCATAAGGAATTCAAGGGGAGCACGGAACTAAAAAAGCTGGTAAAGAAACTGAATGCCTGCACGAAAAGGATCACGGAATTTACCATCGAAACTAAAAGTAAAAAACTGGAGGCGGACCTGGTGCTTTACGTGTTGGAGTTGCAATTTGCCAATTCGCCCAAGATGTTTGGTGCGCGGGTTTCGGGCTACGATTATAAAGTAGGATTATTATTAAAGAAGTTGATTTTACTGGTTACTAAAAAACTTCATCCCGACTATCTGATCGATTATCAGGATAAAATCAATGAATTTCTCGCAAAGTTGCATCGAACCTCCGACCGTATCAATACTATTAAAGAACTACCCGGGCTGATTGAGTAATTCCGGTCTGAAATATAAATGGATAAACTCCAACTTTCAAAAAAATACAATTTCTCTTTGCTTATTTTGATAAATTTAGCAACCTGTTATTGTG
>DATFAW010000097.1:0-4132 GCA_035254165.1 Paludibacter sp. | reverse complement strand
GTAATCTTTCAAATTGCTAAAAGTGAACAGGTTTTGACCGGTCACATACACTTTCAGAGTATTGATACCAAGCTTACTTATAATTGTCTTCGGGAAGGTGTAGCCCAGACTAACATTCTTTATCTTTATAAAAGAGCCTTTCACAATACCCAATGTAGTATAATACAATCGACTGGCTTGTGTGACACCTGCATCAGGACGAGGAAAATCATTTGATGGATTTTCTGGAGTCCAATAATCTACTGCTGCACCGTTTTCAAGCCCTTGCGATTTATAACTTGTATTGTAGGTATAACTCATGTATTGTCCGATGCGGGCATATGCAAAGATTGACAGGTCAAAGTTTTTGTAAGTGAAGTTGTTATTCATACCCAATGTAAAAGCAGGTCTTCTATTGAATTTCACACGGTCGCCTACATCAATAGTTCCGTTTTGATTCACATCTTCTACCTTTATTTCACCTGGTTTACTTCCATACTTGGCAGCTTCGGTAGCTTCGCTGGTTTGCCAGATACCTATTTTCTTGTAATCGTATATTACGCTGATAGGCGAGCCTACAAACCAACTGTTACCGGTATCTTCCGTTGCACCAGAAGCTAATTGCGTAATTTTCTCTTTACTTGTAGAAAAGTTAACATCTGTTGACCATTGGAAATTTTTAGTTTTAATATTTAGGGTATTCATGGTTATATCCAACCCTAAGTTTTCTGTTTTACCAACGTTTTGTGTCACACTGTTGTATCCACTGGTCATCGGAATAGTTCTTGACAAGAGAAGGTCGCTTGTAAACGATTTATACCCATCAATAGTGAATGATATCCGGTTATTGAACAGACTGAAATCTAAACCGATATCGTACACAGCTGTGTTTTCCCAGCCTAAAGAGGTATTTGAAAATAACTTTTCATAATATCCCAATGCCTGTACATTGTTGAATGAATATTGTGAGTTTCCTAATCCACCTAATGTTTGATAAGGATCGATGGCACTACTGCCTGACTTACCCCAACTTAAACGAAGCTTGAGGTTAGATATGTCAGTAAGAGGTTTCATAAACGATTCTTCATTAACTCTCCAACCTAATGCTACAGATGGATAAATGGCCGATTTATGGTTTTCGGCAAGTACTGAAGAAGCATCGTCTCTGAGTGATGCGGTTAAGAGGTATTTTTCTTTATACTTGTAATTCAGTCGACCAAAAACGGAGACTGTATTTACCTTTGTATAATCACTCCCTATTTTGACCTCAGTAGTATTTGTTTCCAAAGAATGGTATAAAGTATAGGGAGATAGCTGACCTTTACCAGTAGCAGAGTAATACTCGTAATTGTTATTTCCTACTGAATTACCAACCATTATTTGAAAACTATGATCCCCTAGCGTTTTGTTATAATTAAGTACATTTTCCCAAGTCAAATTCGAGTTGGAAGTGATATACGCTCCCGAACCTGATGCGGTTCCGGCTCCA
Source organism: Paludibacter sp. (assembly GCA_035254165.1). Taxonomy (GTDB): domain Bacteria; phylum Bacteroidota; class Bacteroidia; order Bacteroidales; family Paludibacteraceae; genus Paludibacter. The sequence goes on along the minus strand of DATFAW010000097.1, from coordinate 2,664 downwards.
TCTAATGTCATTTTAGCATAAAAATATCCTTCGCGCTTATCGGAGAAGTCAATACCGATATTCGATTTAAATTTCAGGTCTTTGGTAATAGCCCAGTCCATATAAGCTGAACCAAAAAAACGTTTGTTTAAAATATTATCTGTTGTGGCACCATCCACGTTATCAAGCAATGGGTTCAATTGCGTACTATATCCAGGTGCAGGATATGTATTCACGCTGCCATCGTCATTATAGGCTTTTGCAATAGGAACGACTTTATGAGCCGAGTTTAAAGGGTCACGTCTTGTATCCTGATCTTTATAGGTATAAAGAATATTAGTTCCCACCTTGAAGTTTTTGGTAACTGAATGATCGATTGTTACACGTCCATTTAATCTATTATACTCATCATTGACTTTAAAAATGCCCTTTTCTTTCATAAATCCGAACGAAAGACTATAAACCGTCTTTTCGTTACCACCTGACATAGACAACTCATAATTCTGTGTCAATCCATCGTGCAACAGCAAGTTTTCGAAATCTGCCATCTGCCCGCTGTTTAGGTAATCTAATTCAACTGGTGAAAATATCTTTGAATCATCTGCCGTAGATGCCCATTTCCCTGTTGTACGATTTGCTTCACGTTTAAGTTGTGCATATTCATTTCCGTCCATGTAACGAGGAGCCTTTGCTAACGAGTTAATAGCAGCATAGGTATTGAAAGAAATTTTGGTTTTACCTGCTTTTCCACGTTTAGTAGTAATGATTATAACGCCATTGGCACCCTTAGAACCATAAATAGCTGTGGATGACGCATCTTTCAACACTTCCATGGATTCAATATCCGAAGGATTGATGTCGATATTGCTACCATATGGTATGCCGTCAACAAGAATAAGTGGTGAATTGCTTGCGGTAAGAGAACGTGCACCGCGGATTGTGAAACTAAGACCGGCGCCAGCCTGACCGCTTGATTTTGTTATGTCAATGCCAGATACCCTTCCTTGCAATGATTCAAGAGCATTATTGGTAGAGACCGATAAAATATCTTTGGATTTGATGACTGAAACTGACCCTGTCAGATCACTCTTTCTGACTGTCCCATAGCCAATAACAACTAATTCATCCAACGTTTTTGACTGATCCTGCATAGTAACGTTCATCACACTTCCTGTTATCGGAAGTTCTTGCTTTTGCATGCCTACGTAGGAAAAAACTAATGTTTTTGCCGTAGAAGGAATTGTAATGCTATAAGCGCCTTCTACATTTGTAACCGTTCCAACTGTTGCGCCCTTTACGGTAACTGAAACTCCGATAATTGCATCGCCGGTAGTTTCTTTAACTACCCCTGTGATCGTTCTTGTTTGTGCCAACATTATACCATGTAAAGATATAGCTACGACAAGAAACAATGCACGCTTCATAAGTGAATTGTGTTTCTTCATTTGTAAATAAATTAGATTTTAAGGATAAAAATAATCTGCTATTAATTTTTCGTCAAAATTAACTGGACAAATATACTGAGCTTAATATTAGTTTGTGTGGATTTATTGACTATTATTGTGTAAAATTCATATTACAATCAAATATTTACAAACAACGCCAAAGGGATACAAACGTAAAGATCAATAATTAGGGCATTTACATGGATTCTGCAGATTATTTCCAATTCCTAGGCTTAACGATTAAAGCCGACGCTCCTACCATTACAATATAAAAAGGATACACAATTGACAAAGCTAAAGAATTAAAACAAACTCGTTTTTGTTCAAAAAAAGCTCGTGCTGAACTCATAAAAAAAACATCAAGCAGGTACTTGAATGCAAATACGGAGAGAAAAAGAATTACATATATCGAATCAAAAAAAGACAGGCAAAGAAGAATCAGCTCCAGAAAACTTATGGTAAAAATAACGCAAGCAGTGAATATAATCTGCCAATCGGTATAAGCAGGTGCTTTTGAAGTCCACCGGCGGCGTTGTTTAAAAAACGACTTCAACGAATCTGCAGATTCTGCTACTGCAAAAGCGGTTTCCGACTTTAAAAACCGAATCACCCCGCCTTGCTTTTTTACGCTCTGCAACAAAAAAATATCATCTCCAGACTGCTCTTCGTCATGTAAATCAGCCAGGCTTTTCCGCCAAATCTCTTTTGTAAAAACCAGATTAGCCCCATTACACAAAACAGGCATTCCTGCACCGGCAGCACCAGCTCCCGAAGCCACTAGACTGACAAATTCAAGTTGTTGAATATTAGAGAACAATGAGCTCTTACCAGAGAGTCTTACCGGACAAATAACCAAATCACTTGGATATTTATTTTGAAAGGCTGCTATAGTCTGCAACCATCTATTCGAATGCGAACAATCAGCATCAGTAGTTACAATTAAATCACCTCTGGACTGAAGAATTCCTTCACGTAACGCATTCTTCTTGCCGAAGCCTATTGCATCGACTAACCGGATATTTTTAAACCCAGGCAAAGCAGCTTCTATATAACTTTGGGTAGCATCTTCAGAATGGTCATTAACCAGAATCAATTCAAAATTCTGATAAGTTTGTTTCTTTAGGCTCTCAATTAATTTACAAATCTGATTTTCCTCATCACGGCATGGCACAACTACCGAAATTAAAGAATCAACCATATCATCTTCAGATGGTATGAACACATTGGTTCGTTTCCACCC
>DATFAW010000096.1:0-3918 GCA_035254165.1 Paludibacter sp. | reverse complement strand
AGATAATTTGGGAAAAAGAAAACTTTCAATATCGCAAACATGATAAAAAGCTTTATCAATATGATAATCCAAAGACTTCTACCCACGGTCATACCACGGAAACCTTCGCGGTAAAACTCAACAGGTTTTTGAATAAATAATGGGATCTTCATACGGCGCGACAGCGAAATTAAATAAACAGAACTTATTGAACACAAAAATATCAATAAAATTGGTATTATTACAAAAACGTACTTAATTTATTTGCATTTTATTTATAAAGTTTTTATTAACGTCGCTAATGTCAGATATTCAGGCCTGTTGGTTTGAATATAAAAAAGCCGTCGGAAGAAATTTTTCCTCCGACGGCTTAAACATAGGTGATATTTCTGTTAATTAGTTTGGGTTTTTAAGTTAGCGCTATCCTTATAAAAGGGTAGTATTTAGATGGATTTGGATGTTTTATATTTTGTCAAAGCAATGAAGAAAGCTAAACTTACAAAAATGGTAAGTACAATAAAACTCAGATGAAGTGAATTTAACTCCGCAATAAACCCTAACAAGACCGGCCCAACCAGAAAACCGATATTCGAAGTGGCAGCAATAAACGAAACACCATCGGCTGTTTTTACTCCTTCAATATTGGAGGCCAGTCTGTACACTTCGGGTACAACTACCGAAAAGCCGAGTCCGACAATAAAAAAACCAAGAACCGAAATAATCGGGTTGAGAGTTAAAATCAATAAAAAGCCCAGTATCCCGATTGAACTGGAATACGTAATCAATTGCCATGACCCCAACTTCTTGCTTAACGAGTCGCCTGTGAAGCGACCAATCATCATAGCAGAAGAAAATGCCGCATAACCAAATCCGATATATTTCAGGTTCAGCAGAATTATCTTTTTCAAATACAAAGCACCCCAATCGGCTATGGCACCCTCCGAAACCATCATCACTAGACCAACCACGGCTATTACATAAAGAGGCTTCATATTCTTTGGTTTAAGTCTTTCTTTAATCAACTGTTCGCCTTTTCGGAAATAATAATGCGACTTCAATTTGGTTTGAATAAGTAGAATGATTGTTACAAGAATAGTAATGTGCAATATCGGGTTGTGTAATAAAACGGCAATAAAGCTACCTGTTGCAGCGCCAATCATTCCCCCGATACTCCAAAAGCCATGGCTTCGCGACATAATGTATATTTCATCTTGCTTTTCGATGGTTGCCGTTAATGAGTTTAATGAAATGGCAAAAGACGAACTGGCCATTCCGAAGAAGAACAGACTAAGGCATAAGGTGTCGTAGCTATAAGCCAGGAAGGGGCCATAGAAGAAAACACAATAAACAATTAATGCAAAAAAAGTGTATCTCCCAACCCCAACCCGGTCGACTATATGCCGGCAAATACGGATCATGAAAAATGCACCCAACGCGGAGAAGAATATCGCCTTTCCGATCCGGCCTTCGGTTATTCCAAGTTTTTCTGCAATTTGAGGAATGTAGGTTACCCAGGTACTGAAGATTAGGCTAAAACAGGAGTATAGAAAAGCAGAAGCAAAGTATTTGCTGTTTTGAGAGAAGAATTTCATCGAGTTCATCGGGGTGCATGCATTAAAAGGTATGCAAAATTACCCATTCCTTCCTGATATACAAATTTAAAAGTGTATAAAGTACATTTTAATCAGATTAAATGATTTCGTGAATTTTTTTGAACACCTGCACGATCTCAATTAAAATTTAGACAGCTCGCTCTCAGCACTTGTCATTGGCTATGATCTTCTAAATCAATCTTGTTCCTCTTTAGTGGATATGGGTAGTGTCCTGACAAATAAGCTCTAGTTTGCTTTCCCTCTTTTTCTGTTTTCCCGAATGTTTTTCAGTGTGCTTTTGATATCCTGATGATCTGAGAGGTCTGCTTTTGAAACACTCACCCGTTGCGATGTATAAATGCCCGAATGTCCGCTAAAATAATAAGCAATGAAACAGGCCAGTGCAAAATACAAAACATGTTCGGCACCAAACAATTCTACGCCCATCAGCGTACAAGCCAGGGGCGTGTTGGTAGCACCAGCGAAAACGGCGATGAATCCCAGGGCCGCGAACAAATCGACCGGCATTCCGGTGTGCATAGCAATGATATTACCCAGCGTAGCCCCGATAAAGAAGAGAGGAGTTACCTCGCCGCCTTTGAAACCGGTGCTCAATGTAATTACCGTGAAGATGATCTTCCACAGCCAGCTAAAAGTATCTACGCCCCCCGGCTTAAAGGCATTCACCAGGCTGTTTCCGGTTCCATGTTGGGTTGTTACACCCAAGCCCAGGTAATCAGTAGTTCCCAATAAGTAGGTGAGTGCAATAATGACAACTCCACCCACTGCCGGAATCGCATATTTCCATTTAATGTATTTATGCAACAAACTCTTGACGGAATGTGATAGCTCCGAAAAAAGATTGCTGACTAACCCAAACACAACGGCCGAAATAGTTACCCAAATCAGGATTTTATAATCGAATTTGAAGATCGCCGAACTTGCTTGTTCGTGAAAGTTTATCTGGTAATGGGTGTGGTGAATACCATACAAAGAGCAAACAATATCAGCCAAAACAGCTGCAAAGAAACAGGGTAGCAGGGCATCGTACTTAATGCGTCCGATGGCCAGTACTTCGAGGGCAAAGATAGTTCCGGCAATAGGTGTTCCAAATACGGCTCCAAAACCAGCTGCAATTCCTGTCATAAGCAATATGCGCAAATCTTCGTCTTTTAGCCTCATTTTTCGACCAAAATAGTTAGCCACACTACCCCCGATTTGCACCGCCGTACCCTCGCGACCGGCCGAACCCCCGAAAAGATGCGTTGTTACCGTTGTGATCAGAACAAATGGCGCCATTCTGAATGGTATGCCGCCGCCTGGTTTATGAATCTCGTCCATCACCAGGTTGTTTCCGGCCTCCGCATTCTTTCCTTTGAATTTATACAGCGCAACGATAGCCATTCCCACCACGGGCAGAAAGTACAGCAACCAACCGTTATGCCATCGAAAGGTAGTTGCTAGTTCCAGCAACCAGAGAAACAAGGCCACCAACGATCCCACAACCACTGCTACTGGCACAACATAACAAAACCACCTGACGATGTATTTCAGAATAAAATATTGGTCGAAGGTTTGAGCCCATTTCTTTATCATACGGTGTATCAATTTAAAGCTGCAAAGATAAATCTTTTTTTAGACGTGGCTCTATTCGGTTGACGTAGTTTGTTGGTTGTAACAGAGAGAAAAGCTTTACTTTGCAGACTGCATCCGGGTTTCGCGATTTGTATTCGAATGAACTAGGAGATATCTTCCTCGTTCATTCGAATATATACTGATCTTATTTAGGACTAGTCACTCGTCTCGTCCTAAAAAGTCGATCCATTTTCTTCACCCCTATCCCTACTTTCACCCCTTCGTAGCCTCTCGAACAGTTAATAATACATAATACAACGCGAGTTCAATAGTAAAAAAACTATAGGTTTAAAAAGTCCCTATTACCAACTGTTAGAAAATGAAGATTCTCCATTGAGTCGTTACCAGAACGATGAACATTACAACTTTCACACCGATGTGAATGTTTTGATTACCTATTTTACAGCTGTAAGCTTATTGATTGCAGCTGAGTACGCCACGTATGCTTCCTTGATTAAAGACGAAGAGGATGCATTGAATTTTGTCCGGAAAAACAGCTATTCTACATCGGTTGCCCAAGCGGATACAGTACGCGACAACACGATTGCTGGCATGGACGATGCTATCAGCAGTGGATTGAAACATTTCAATGTGGAAATAAGGGAAGCTGCCAAGCGACTGAAAATTTTGCGCGACAGCTCCGGTGATATTGCCCGAAAGGCTTATAGTAAAGAGAGTGGGGATGTTATTAAGCTACTAGCCGACCTGAGAG
>DATFAW010000095.1:0-4158 GCA_035254165.1 Paludibacter sp. | reverse complement strand
GATACAGATTTTTTCTAGTAATTTTGCCTGCTTAATATATAAAATAACATGGAACAGATCCTACAATACTTCCCGAATCTTACTGATACTCAAAAAGCTCAATTTGAGGCACTTTATGATTTATATTTCGAATGGAATTCGAAGATCAACGTGATTTCACGTAAAGACATTGAAAACCTGTACGAACATCATGTTCTGCATTCTTTGGCTGTTGCCGAAATCATTCGCTTTCAACCGGGTTCTACTATTCTGGATGTTGGAACCGGCGGCGGCTTTCCGGGCATTCCATTGGCTATTCTTTTCCCTGAATCAAACTTTGTTTTGATTGATTCCATCGGCAAAAAGATTAAAGTAGGTACTGAAGTAGCAACAGCTATAGGCTTAAAAAACATCACCTTAAAACACCTGCGTGTACAGGATGAAAAGGGTAAATTTGACTTCGTAGTCAGCCGTGCTGTCATGCCTTTAGATGACTTGGTAAAACTGGTTAAGAAAAATATCAGCAAGAAACATAACAATGCACTGCCAAACGGACTTATCTGCCTGAAAGGCGGTGAATTGCAACACGAAATCCAACCTTATAAAAACGTTGCCGAACTGTATGATGTGAGCGATTTCTTTAAAGAAGAGTTCTTCAAAACCAAGAAAGCAGTATATGTGCCTTTATAAATAGATATTTGCCTTCGGCGTTATTAATAGTTATTTACTTCCTTCGCTCGTGATGTTAATCGATTATCAAATAACTACGAATAAACCATAAATAACAACAAACAACAATGAATGACAACATAAATATGACAATTAAAACCTTTACATTCAATCCTTTTCAGGAAAATACTTACTTGCTTTTCGATGAAACGAAAGAAGCTGCCTTAATAGATGCAGGATGTATTTCGGATACCGAAAAACAACTTTTAAAAAGATTTATCGAAGATAACAACCTGGTTTTAAAACGAGTAATCAATACGCACTTGCATCTCGACCACCAATTTGGTAATAAATACCTTTCAGATACGTTCGGAATTCAACCAGAAGCTTGTGTGGAAGATGAGTATCTACTGGCAACTGTCGTTGCACAGGCTCGTTCATTTGGTTTTACTGTTGAAGAAGAAGCGCAACCGTTAGGAGGATATATTACTGAAGACCAGGAAATAAAATTTGGGAATACAACTTTGAAGGCAATCCATGTACCCGGACATTCACCCGGAAGCCTGGCATTTTATTCGGAAAAAGACGGTGTTTTATTTGCCGGAGATGTTTTGTTTCGTGGTTCAATTGGCAGAACTGACTTACCGAAAGGAGATTATGCTACACTAATACTGTCTATAACCAAAAAGTTGCTACTCCTACCCGACTCCACCGTGGTTTATTGCGGCCATGGTCCATCAACTACCATTGGTTATGAGAAAATAAACAATCCTTATTTATAATCAGAACCGGAATAGCGTCAAAAGAATATTGTTTGTCTTTTGCATGCCTAACCTGACTTATATAACTGGGAATTAATAACGAAACTATTGGTAGAGATCATTCTCTTTAATAAACTGTAACACAGAAGGATGTAGCCATTGGCTTACATCCTTTTTTTGTGCGATGGAATCGCGGATTTGGGAAGAAGCTATATCGTATATGGGTGTATCAAGCAACCGCATTTGAGGATATTTACCGGCTACTTCGGTAAAATCGTAACCCCGGCGTGGATAAACTAATACTGGATACTCAGCAAGTAATTGTGTGTAGTTCTTCCACTGGTCAAAAATCATGGCATTATCGCTTCCTATAAGTAATTCGAACTGACAATCAGCATATTGGGAAGATAACACATGCAAGGTGTCAATAGAATAAGACGGAACCGGCATAGTAAACTCCACATCGCAAGCTTTAAACTTCGGTTGCCCTTGTATGGCAAAGATCAACATATCCAACCGGATATATTCATCCAATAATAATGCTTGGTCTTTCAATGGATTGCAGGGTGATATCACAAACCATACTTCATCAACAATTTGATTGTCAATCAAATATTCAGCAAGTTTCTGATGACCCAAATGAATAGGATTAAACGAGCCGGAATAAATACCAATTCGTTTTTTAGCCGGGTTTCCTGAAAAAGTCTTTGGATTTTGAGAACTACTGATATCCTGCATAAATTACAATATTTCCTTCTTTCAGATCAGAGGTAGTTATTTATTCAAAAATTTCCGTATTGATCGCTCAGCTTCTGCTTTAGCAACCTCCAGGTTATCATTTACAACAATAGTATCGAACCTGGGGGCAAAAGTCATTTCATATTCAGCCTTTCCAATTCGCTTTTCTATCATTTCGGGTGTATCAGTACCCCGGCCAACTAATCTTTTATGTAATTCATCCACACTTGGCGGAGCAATAAATAGTGCTAAAGCCCGGTCACCAAACTCTTTTTTGATATTTAGTCCACCTACCACGTCAACGTCAAAGACAATATTCTTTCCTTTGCCTGTAATGCGTTCTACTTCACTGCGAAGCGTGCCATAATAACAATTTGAATAAACTTCTTCGTATTCAAGAAACTCTTGGTTATCAATCTTTTGACGAAATTCTTCAGGTGTCAGGTAATAATAATCAACACCGTGTTTTTCAGTGCCTCGCGGAGCACGGCTTGTGGCTGAGACAGAGAATTCCATATCGAATCCACAGCCTAATAGATACTGAACCAGGGTACTTTTACCCGCTCCCGATGGAGCTGAAAATATAATTAATTTGCCGGACATGTTTATAGTGAAAATTTAAAAGTAGAAAGTAAAAAGTTTATAAAGTTATGAAAGTACTTTACGAACTTTCTACTTTAGAAACTTTCAAACTATTATAAAACATTCAATACTTGCTCTTTTATCTGTTCCAAATCATCTTTCATGAGAACCACAATCTTTTGCATCTCACTGTTATTAGACTTTGATCCGAGTGTATTTACTTCACGTCCAATTTCTTGTGCAATGAAACCAAGTTTTTTACCCGGTGACTTTTCATGTTGCATAGTTTCCATAAAGTACTCAAGATGATTGCGTAAACGTACTTTTTCTTCGTTTACATCGAGCTTTTCGATATAAAATATTAATTCTTGTTCCAAGCGGTTCTTATCATAGTCGATTTTATCGGACAAAGCTTGTAAATTTTCTTCTAAACGTGCTTTTATCTTTTCAACGCGTTCTGCTTCAAAGGGTGCTGTTTGTTCCAATAACTGTCCGATGTGAGCTATTTTTTCATTAAACACAGCTTCCAACGATTTACCTTCCTGTATCCGGAATTCAGTAAGCTGCTCAATGGCCGATGCCATGGTTTTACGAATCTCCAGCCACTCGTTTTCATCCAATTCTACTGTTTCAGTCTTCATTGTATCAGGCAAACGAAGCAAAACATCAAACCAATTGGCCGGAACGGCAATACCTAAATTATCGGATAATGTTTTAATCTGGTTATAATAGGATTCAATAACCGATTGATTAATCTGTGTTACAGACTCTTTACCGGAATTATCAACATACAAGGAAAGATCTATTTTACCACGTTCCAATTTCTGCGACAGTTCATTACGAATCTCAATATCTTTTTCACGATACAGGCCCGAAATACGAGTGGAAACATCCAATTGCTTGCTATTTAGCGATTTTACTTCTACAACTATTTTCTTATTTCCAAATTCGCAAGTAGCTTTTCCGAAGCCTGTCATTGACTGTATCATTGTTTATATGTATTAAATGATTTGTTTATGCAAAAATACTACTTTTATTTTAAAGAACCGATTAAACGAAAAAGTCTATGAGTTTATTTATAGAATACATGTTTTGCAATCATTATTATAAATAAATGATCCAAATTATTTCATTGTATAAAAATAGTTTTTATCTTTGCGTCATATTAAAAACCATGAATTCAACATACACATACCTTTATTGGCGTTGGCAAAACTATCATTTAAAACAATGAGGTTTGGTTTGTTGCAAATATATAAAAACGAATAATCCAGCATAACAGCCTGTTGTTTACAATAAACAACAGGCTGTACTTTTATTTAGAAATAATCAAATTACAATACTTACAGAAATTTTACGACACATGGAAAAAACTAAGAAATTCTTATTGGCAGAGAAAGAATTACCGACAAAATGGTATAATATTGTT
>DATFAW010000094.1:0-3846 GCA_035254165.1 Paludibacter sp. | reverse complement strand
AAAAAACAGCAAATTTAAAGACAGAAACACAATGGATAAATCTATAATACGATTAGAAAATATCAAACGTAACTTTCAGGTTGGAGAAGAAACAGTACATGCATTGCGTGGCGTTTCGTTTTCCATCAACGAAGGCGAGTTTGTGAGCATCATGGGTACAAGCGGTTCCGGGAAATCGACCATGCTAAACCTGCTCGGGTGTCTGGACACACCTTCGGACGGTGAGTATTACCTGGACAATGTAGCGGTTAGCAGCATGAATAAAAATGAACGGTCAACGCTGCGTAACCGAAAAATCGGTTTTGTATTCCAATCGTACAACCTGTTGGCTAAAACTACAGCCGTTGAAAATGTAGAGCTGCCGTTGCAATACAACCCCGAATACACGGGCAAAGAACGTCGCGACAAAGCCATCAAAGCACTCGATGCTGTTGGGCTGAGCGACCGGCTCCACCACAAATCAAACCAGATGTCGGGCGGACAAATGCAGCGCGTAGCCATCGCCCGGGCTTTGGTAAACGACCCGGTACTGATACTGACCGACGAAGCCACCGGAAACCTCGACACCCGGACGGCGTACGAAATCATGGTCTTGTTTCAGGAATTGCACCAAAAAGGGCGGACTATAATCTTTGTAACCCATAATCCGGAGTTAGCTGCCTTCACCAGCCGCAATATTGTACTTCGCGATGGAAAAGTTATCAAAGATAATGTAAACAACGATATCGAATCGGCCAGGAAAATGTTGGACGCATTACCAAAGAGCGATGATTAATCTTACAGAAATTTTCTGAAACACAAACCAAGGTGATTTTACCCTATATAATTTATAGAAACATGAAACGAAGGCAAATCAACCCTCTATAAATTATATAGACATGAAATGAGGTCAAATCAACTCTATATAATTTATAGAGGGTTGAAACAAGGTCAAACCAACTCTATATAATTTATAGAGACATGAAATGAGGTAAAAACAAGCTTCTATAAATTATTCTAACATTTCAGACCAATAATTTCTCTATAAATTGAGAATACAAATAAAATACAAGAAACCATGAATATAGGAAACCTGATAAAAATATCGCTCCGGGCACTCAACAACAATAAAATGAGAGCCTTTCTAACCATGCTGGGCATTATCATCGGGGTGGCATCGGTCATCACCATGTTAGCCATCGGGCAAGGGTCGAAAGAAAGTATCCGCTCACAAATTTCGGAAATGGGTTCGAACATGATAATGATTCAACCCGGAGCCGATATGCGGGGTGGAGTACGCCAGAGTAGCGACGCCATGCAAACCCTCAAACTCGAAGATTACACAGACATACGCACTAAAAGCGCTTACATCTCGGCTTGTTCTCCGTCTGTCAGCAGTAGCGGCCAGTTTGTTTTCGGAGCAAACAATTACCCCGGATCCATTTCGGGGGTTAATGCCGATTATCTTGAGATCAGGAAATTGAATGTCGATAACGGAAGTGTTTTCAGCGACCAACAAATAGCTTCAGCCGCAAAAGTATGTGTCGTAGGGAAAACCGTCATCAAAAACCTGTTCCCCAATGGCGATAATCCTGTTGGCAAAGTTATCCGGTTCAATAAAATACCGTTCACCATCATCGGAACATTGAAAGCCAAAGGATACAACAGCATGGGGATGGATCAGGACGACATAGTGCTGGCACCCTACACCACCATTCAAAAACGACTATTAGCCATCACCTACATCCAGGGGATTTTTGCATCGGCAACAACTGAAAACGCAACTGAAAATGCAACAGCAGAAATAAGCAGCATGCTGCGTAAGAACCATAAACTAAAAGAGACAGACAACGATGATTTCAACGTCCGTTCGCAGCAGGAACTGAGCACGATGCTCACTTCTACCACCGATATGATGACCATTTTATTGGCATGTATTGCCGGAATTTCTCTACTGGTGGGAGGAATCGGAATCATGAACATCATGTACGTATCGGTAAAAGAGCGTACACGCGAAATCGGATTGCGCATGTCGATTGGCGCCAAAGGGAAAGATATTCTGGCTCAATTTCTTATCGAAGCCATACTGATCAGTTTCACGGGAGGAATCATTGGCATTATCTTGGGGATCGGTGCTTCATTCGTGGTCAAATTTATTTTTTTATGGCCTATCTCAATACAAACTTATTCAGTATTTTTGTCATTCCTTGTTTGTACCATTACGGGTGTATTTTTCGGATGGTATCCGGCAAAAAACGCCTCCGAACTCGATCCAATCGAAGCATTGCGCTACGAATAGTGTAATGCAGGATCTATAACCGTCAATTCTATAAGACATGAATCAAACAAATAATAAGAACATACTCCAACCCATCATCCATCTTATTGCCTGGGGGTTGGTATTTGCATTGCCGTTTCTGATTTTTGGGAACGACTCCGACTTCAACATATGGGACAAGATGCTTCACCATGCCGTAGTGGTCTCAACGATGCTTTTAGTCTTTTACCTCAATTATTTCTTATTAATTGAAAAGGTTTTATTCAAGCGAGAAATTGGAAAATTCCTGTTGTACAATCTTCTTTTAGTAATAATTGTTGGTGCAGCTATGCATTATTGGCAAGAGGCCACCATGCCACCAATGCCTCCGGGGAAAGAAATGCCACACAAAGTAATGCCTATCGGACTGTTTTTTATGTTCCGGGATATTCTCACGCTGGTCGTTGTTGCAATACTCAGTGTAGCCATTAAAATGACAGGGAAATGGTATATCACCGAGGCCGAACGGCAGGAAGAACAAAAAGAACGCACCGAAGCCGAATTGACCAACCTGAAACAACAGCTTAATCCACACTTTCTGTTTAATACGCTGAATAATATCTATGCCTTAATTGCCATAAGTCCCGGACAAGCCCAAGAATCCATGCTCGAACTCAGCAAACTGCTTCGCTATGTATTATATGAAAATAGTGGAAACTTTGTACCGCTGGAACGCGAGTTGAACTTCATACACAATTATGTTGAATTAATGCGAATCCGGCTTAACCCGGATGTGAACATGGAGATAAATATAAACGTAGCCGAAACAGGTAAAACCGTAGCGCCACTGCTGTTTATAACCCTTATCGAAAACGCGTTTAAGCATGGTATCAGTCCATCCCAGCCTTCGTTTATTCATGTTGATATCCATCAAAACAATGACAAACAATTGAATTGTACGATTCGGAATAGTTATTTCCCTAAAAGCGAATCCGACCAAAGCGGCTCAGGCATTGGTTTGGAAAACCTGCGCCGCCGACTGGAAATCCTTTACCCGCACAAGCACATATTACGTACCGAAAAAGAAGGTGATACATTTGTAGCCGAGCTTATCATTCCACTCAATCAAATCAATGAACTATGACAATTAGTTGCTTTATTATCGATGACGAACCATTAGCACTCGGATTGCTTGAAAGCTATGTAGCTAAAACCCCTTTTTTGCAACTGACTGGCAAATTCTCGTCGGCAGTTGGTGCCATGGAGTCGTTACGCGAAACGCCGCCGGATGTCATTTTTCTTGACATACAAATGGCGGAACTTAACGGGATGGAGTTTGCACGGCTAGTACCCGAAGAATCAAGAATTATATTCACAACCGCTTTCGAAAAGTACGCGTTGGAAAGCTACAAAGTCAATGCACTTGAATACCTGCTAAAACCATTCAGTTACTCCGATTTTCTGCTGGCAGCCAACAAAGCCCTGCAATGGCAGCAGTTAAACGAAAAATCCACAGAAGGGAAAGGCAAGAATTCAACCGATTGTATTTATGTAAAGTCAGACTATCGGCTTATACAAGTCCCACTTATAAAAGTTCTGTACATCGAAGG
>DATFAW010000093.1:0-22079 GCA_035254165.1 Paludibacter sp. | reverse complement strand
CGGCGAGCGCGATGAAGTGCCTATCGGAGCAGTCATTGTCTGCCAGGGACGGATTATTGCCCGTGGTCATAATCTCACTGAAACACTTACCGACGTAACGGCACATGCCGAAATGCAAGCCATAACTGCTGCGGCTCAGTTTCTGGGCGGAAAATACTTGATTGATTGTGCGCTGTATGTTACAGTTGAACCTTGCGTGATGTGTGCCGGAGCCTTGGGATGGTCGCAAATAAGCCGGATTGTGTATGGCGCTTCGGACGAAAAGCGCGGATTCCAACGTTTTGCTCCTGCAGCTCTTCATCCTAAAACAGAAGTTGTTTCGGGTGTATTGGAACAAGAATGCAGTAAGTTGGTGAAAGACTTTTTTAGAAAGAAAAGAAGCCCCCTAAATCCCCCAAGGGGGACTTGATGAGAGTTTTTTCATTGAATTATTTTGCATATTTTTTTTCAGAGATATAAGTCTTAAAGTCACCCTTGGGGGATTTAGGGGGCTAATATTTAAGCCGAATTACTACCAGTTCCGACTGAGTTCCGATACGATATTGTGGTCCCCAAAGGCCAAGGCCGGACGAAACGTAATAATGTGTTTTACCCTTCTTCAAATAGCCATAACCCAATTCATACATCCCTTTCACCAGCAAATCTCCCGGGAAAGATTGTCCGTTGTGCGTATGTCCCGAAATTTGTAAATCAATGTCGTTTTGTTCTGCTTCTTCGAGATGAAAAGGTTGATGATCCAGTAGAATTTTGGGCTTGTTGTCATCCAATCCAGTCACTATCTCCTTCAGGCTTTTACGGTTACGATTCGTCCGGTCGTCTCTGCCTACCACGTAAAAACTATTATCAACCAGGCAAGCCGAGTCGCGTAAAAAAACGATTCCGGCTTTTCTCAGATAATCGGCTGTAGCGCCAGGTGTTTCGGCATAATATTCGTGATTTCCGCTTATAGCATACACACCCAGCGGTGCTTTAATGGAGCGAAATTCTTCATCCATGTGTTGATTTATCAACGGAGCAACCGACCGGTCTGAAGCATCGCCTGCCAGCAACACAATGTCAGGATGCTGATCGTTTATCAGTTTCACATACTTTTGCAGGTCTTTTTTATCGATTGAAATTCCTAAATGAATATCGCTTACAGCAACTATGGTTAGTTTTTTGTGTTGTGAAGGCCTTTCGGTACTCAGATTGAGGGTTACAACTTGTGGATGATTAAATTTGTAGTTTCCAACCGCCATAGATATGCTTGTAACTCCGAGTGTAACAATCAACGACCAGAGCCGGAAACTTGCCATGCCGGCCGGTGCAAAATGGATAAAATAGTTGGTAATTCGCACAATATCGACCAGCAAAAAGGATAGAAACAAGTAAACGAAAATAAGCATATACGAAAATCCAACGAAGCTAACCGCTTTGGCCATAACCGCTGGCATGGTATTCGCGAAAATAATTCCTGCAAGCAAAGCTGCAAATAAAACTAACATGGAAATTAAAACGACTGGTCTTAATGCAGAAGCGGGTGGCAAAGCTTGCCATCCGCGCACAATTACATAGCCATTTAATGAAAAAAGTATTGTCAGAGCAATAATAATAAAGCCGATCCTCATAAATTTGAAATAAATAGATTAGTTAAGAGTTTAAACGTCTAAAGGTGGATATTGTTTCACTCATTGCAAATTTTGACCTATCCGGTTTTTTTTGACAAATGGATTAAGCATAATGTGATTTCTGATATCTAATTTTTCAATGTCACCTAAAATTTCGGTAAAGGAATCATTGTTGGTTGTGATTTTTATGTAATTTTACAGAGGTTAATGAAGTGGTTGAAATATGAGAAAAATTAATTTAATTCTGATTCTGATTTTCTGTTTATTTTTTGTTTTAAGGGCTCAGAAAGTGGGACTTGTACTGAGTGGTGGAGGTGCAAAAGGCATTTCGCATATCGGAATCATTAAAGCTTTGGAAGAAAATAATATTCCGATTGACTATATCACTGGTACTTCGATGGGAGCCATTGTGGGTGGAATGTATGCTATGGGATACAGCCCGGATGAAATGATAGAAGTGCTTAAGTCCAATGATTTCAGGCTTTGGTCAACCGGTGAAATGGAATTCACTTCTAAGTATTTTTATCAGAGTGTTGACCAGAAACCCACTTTTGTTGAAATTCCGTTCAAGATAAATAAGGGTGATTCGAGAAATGCCACTTCACCCTTCCTACCAACTAATATCGTGTCTCCCGGGCAAATGAATTTAGCCTTTGTGCAGCTTTGTGCACAAGCAAATGCTGCTGCCAAGGGCGATTTTGACAAACTTTTTGTTCCTTTTCGCTGTGTTGCTTCTGATATTTACAAAAAAGAAGCGGTGATTTTTCGGTATGGTGTATTAGGTGATGCTATTCGGGCCTCCATGACCTATCCGTTTGTTTTCAAACCCATTGTCGTTGACGATCGCTTGTTATTTGATGGAGGAATTTATAATAACTTCCCGGTGGATGTGATGCGAAATGACTTTAAACCAGACTTTATGATTGGAAGTGTGGTGGCTAAGAACCCTCGTAAACCCGATCAGAACGATATACTTATGCAGATTCAAAACATGATAATGACTCCAACCGATTATTCTATGTCGAAAAAAGACGGTTTGTTGTTGAGATTTCATACAACAAATTTCAAGTTGTTTGACTTCTCGCGGGTGGATGAATTGGTTCAGATGGGCTATGATTCGGTAATGAAGCATATTGATGAAATTAAGGTCCGTGTTCCCCGCCGTATTCCGGCTCAGGAAACGGCAGAAAGACGACAAAAATTCAGGAACCGATGTCCTGAATTGAAATTCCAACGTGTAATTGTGCAGGGAGTTGACAGCTTTCAAAAGAAATATGTGGAGCGGATTTTTCACCATAAGAATGAAGTTTTTAGCATGCAGGAATTTAAAGAAGCTTATTTCAAATTAATTTCCGACGATAAAATTAGGGAGGTTATTCCACATGCTACATTCAATTCGGCCACTGGAAATTTTGATTTATATTTGGATGTAAGGACAGAGAATCAGTTGAAAATGCTGTTTGGTGGCAATGTCTCATCTTCCAATAATGATCAAATGTATTTCGGACTATCGTATCAAAATCTAAGCAGCTATGCTCAATCGGCTTATTTTGATGCTCAGTTTGGTAAAGTATACAATGGAGTGGGAATAGGGACGCGAATTGAAATTCCGTCACAAAAAAGTTGGTATGTGAAAATGGCTCTTGTATTCCACAAATTTAATTATTTTGAAGGTGATAAGTTATTTTATAGTGACAGCAGAACAGTTGATTTTACTCAAAATGAAGTTTATACCAAAGTAAGTGTAGGTTTTCCGATGAAAATGAACGGACGGTTGGAATTTGGTGCCGGATATGGTTACTTGTCCGACAACTACTTCTTAAACAGAGCAACAGTAACAGCCTCTACGAAAGAAGATGAAAGCCATTTCTCACTTGGGAGTCTTTTTGCGCGGGCTGAAAATTTTACACTAAACAATACAATGTATCCCACAAAAGGGTATAATCACTCTCTGACAACGCAATTAATTGGAGGAGTAGAGTCGTATGAACCATTAAATGATCCTGCAGCTTCTGCACCTGCAATCAATGACTTATGGGTTCAGTTACGGGGAAAATTTGATCATTATTTCCCAATAAATGATCGATTCACTTTAGGAACTTATGGAGAATTTGCTTTTTCGACCCGGGGCTTATTGCAGAATTACACAGCCAGTCTTATTCAGGCTCCGTCTTTTCGGCCAACACCGTATGCCAGATCGACTTTTAACGATGCATTTTGTGCCTATAAATATGCGGCAATTGGATTAAAACCGATTTATAATTTCAGCAAAGATTTACACATCCGAAGCGAAGCTTATTGGTTTGTACCCTATAAAACAATTAGTCGTGCAGCCGACAATTCAGCTTATTATTCCAGACCGTTAAAATCATCGCAATTCATGTCTGAAACAGCACTGGTCTACAATTTTAAAATAGCTTCTGCAGGTGTATTTGTGAATTACTCCAGCACGGCAGTCAGCCGGTTGAACTTTGGTTTGAATATTGGTTTCTTACTGTTTAATCCTAAATTTACAGAGTAATTTATTCCCCGCTGATCTAATAACTAAATCCCAACTTGGTCAATCCTGCCTGCACAGCTGTGTTTTGCATAAATAGATTCCAGGTCAATCCCGTACGGTAATTTTCAATCATTACCACTATCGGTCCCTGATCGATAGCCAGATACGAATCGGCAAACCAGCGCGTATTCAGATTGAACGCATCCTTAAAACCGTAATCACTCCATATTCTATCACCCAACGTGTAATAGAAGAAATGCAATGCCTGCATGCTTTCGGCAGGCGTGTAGGGAAATGAAGAGAGAGCGGCTGTTGGTGCAATAACTCCCACATCGTTGTTGGGCGACGAAGCCGTGTAACCATTTTGAATATCGCTGGCAGTAAGCCCCCAACAATTAGCGCTGTAGACATAATAACCTTTGGGGTTGGCTACGCAATAGTTGTAATTTATCTTTGCGTGGGCTGTGTTTTGCGTCCAGTAATTGGCATATGCATCTGATAAATGGGTTGGATTCAAACCCAGAAATGAATAATGTGCAAAGAAAAGTGGGCCGCCATTGTCTTCGCCAAGTGGAAGCATTATTCCATAGAATATTTTGCCATTTTTTATAGCTCCATTGCGGGCGAAACCATTATCGTAAACCAACTTGGCAATGGCGTGAGTGGGAGAGGAGGCAGCCAACACGTAGACTATCAGTCCTTCGTTCCATCCGGTGATGGGCATGTTCATATCCCACCCGTAATTTGGCGACCAGTGCCAGTAAAGTTTCTGCTGTCCATTTTGCTGGAACCATGTCCAATCCACGTTTTCCCATAGTGTTTGAATATTGTCGCACATAGCTTTTTCAGCTGTATTTCCATTTTTGAAATACGACTGCGCGGTGAGTAATCCTTGCATCAGAAAAGCTGTTTCAACCAAATCGGCACCATCATCTTTGGTGCTGAAAGGAATCACTTTACCTGTCGTACCATTGATCCAGTGTGGAAATGCGCCGTGAAACTTATCGGTGGCAGAAGCATTGAGAAAGGTAACGATTTTGTTGATGCGTTCGTATCCCTGCACTCGCGTGATAAAACCTCGTTCGATAGCTACAGGAATGGTCATAATGCCAAAGCCAGAACCACCCGAAGTAACTGTTTCGCCCGAACCAAAGCGCTCGCTGGCAAGCCCGGAGGTAGGGTGAGCATAACTCCAGAAATAATCGAATGTCTTTTTCTGAACAAGTGTCAGCAAACTATCGTCGGAGATGGTAGGGAATTTGGGAGTTGTATCTATTTCGGTAACGAACTTGGACGTGAACCGGTCAAAGACTCTTCCACCCAAATTGAGGCCGGAATCAATGCTGACGGTGTATTCGGCCAGTCCTTTGGGCAGGACGGTAGTAGTTAGCAGTAGTGTTTTATTGTCTTCCCCCTTTGCCGCTGTAAAATTTTGCCCTATTCCGCCACTAAAGCTAACTTTGGCGGGAGAGAATTTTGCAATATTGATCGAATCGTTGAAAATGATTTTCAATACCGGTTTTGATGCTATGCTGACGTTGTAAAGCGTAGAGTTGTTTGCCCAAACCGAATTGTTGAGCTGCACGTTGCTAATTCGCAAAGTCCTTGTTACAGGATTTTTCGATATCGGTTCATCGGTTTTACACGCTGCAAAAACCAGTAAGGCTAAAGGCAGGAAGAGAATAATTTTTTTCATAGGTTTGAAAATTCATAGCATCTTAGCTCCAGGCCAAGATGCTATGAGTTACTGATTATTTAAAGTCTACTGTAAAACTCACTGTACGATTACCTATTAGATTACGGTGCTCTGCACCTTTAAAGATATGCTTAACTTAATCTCTACAAAGACTCCGCCACTTCCGAAATCGGAATGTACCATCTGTGACTTTGGCTAAGGTGCAGCGCACCGGAATATTTGTAGCTATTTTATAACAAAAATAACCAAAGATGCAGCGCACCGGAATATCATGCGCAAAGAAGTGGAGAATACAAGGGTGAAAACGGTACTCATAATGATGAGATTGTTTTATATCATATTTGTGTACAGATATTTACAGTATTCCTGTCTTCTCTATTTAGTCCAGTTTACAGAAGCTGTCTTCAGGTCTTTTGAGTTGCCTCCGATTTTAATTTCAAAATCACCGCTTTCCCAATCATATTTAAGGTCGCTGTTGTAGAATTTCAAATCCTCGGTCGTAATGTCGAACGTAACTGTCTTGCTTTCGCCTGCTTTCAACATAATTTTCTGAAAACCTTTGAGCTCTTTTACCGGACGGGTAATGCTCCCAACCACATCGCGAATGTATAGCTGAACGATTTCAGCTCCGTCATATTTTCCGGTATTGGTAAGGGTCACGCTGGCTTTGAGTGTCTCGTTTCCTTGTAATTTTGAAGAACTCAGGCTTACATCGCTGTAATTAAAGGTCGTATAGCTTAATCCGTATCCAAAAGGATAAAGAGGTGAATTGGGAACATCCAAATAGACCGATCTGAATTTTTCAAATTTGTCTTCTTCGTTTTCAGGTCGTCCGGTTGATTTGTAGTTGTAGTACAATGGAATCTGACCTACGCTACGTGGAAACGACATGGGCAATTTGCCCGAAGGGTTGACTTTGCCGAACAATACATCTGAAATGGCATAGCCGGCTTCACTGCCGGGAAACCACACATTCAGAATGGCATCGGCTATTTCTTTTTCCTGATTCAAAACCAATGGCCGTCCGGTAAAAAGTACTAATACGATTGGCTTTCCGAGTTTTTTCAGTTCTACCAACAAATCTTTTTGTGACTGAGGTATGCTGATGTCCGACCTGGAGCTGCACTCGCCACTCATTTCGGAAGCTTCGCCCAGGGCAGCAACAATCACATCCGCTTTTTTAGCGACTTCAATGGCTTCTTTTAAAATCTGATCCACCGGCCTGTTGTCGCGATAGCTGTTTTTGCCAAACATTGCCGAACGTGCTTCCTGCTCTGCACTGTATTCGAAGTTGCTACCTTTTGCATACACAAAGTTCACTTTATCGCCCACGGTTTCTTTCAGTCCGTTCAATAAGCTAATGGCTTGCGAGTGCTTGGCTGCAACGCTCCATGTGCCCGGCATGTTTTCTGGATTATTGGCCAACGGACCAATTACAGCTACTGTACCTGTTTTTTTCAATGGCAACACTTCATTCGCATTTTTCATCAATACCATCGACTGACTTGAAATGGAACGGGCAATCGCCCTGTTCTTTTGATTGTAAATTTCTGTTTTGGCGCGATTCACATCGCAATACTTATATGGATCGTCAAACAATCCCAGCCGGTATTTTGCTTCCAGAATGCGTCGTACGGCCTGATCAATCTCAGCTTGCGTCACTTTACCTTCGTCCAACGATTTTTTCAATGTGGTCAAAAATCCTTCGCCTACCATGTCCATATCGATTCCGGCTTTCAGGGCCAAAGCCGATACATGCTGCAAGTCACCAATACCATGACTGACCATTTCGTTGATGCCGGTAAAGTCAGTCACCACAAATCCTCCGAATCCCCATTGATTGCGCAGAACTTCGGTCTGAAGCCAGCGATTGGCTGTGGCAGGTATTCCATCTACTTCATTGAAAGAAGCCATCACGCTTCCTGCCCCGGCGTCTACCGCTGCTTTGTAAGTTGGGAGATAGTCATTATACATTCGCAGTTTACTCATGTCAACCGTATTATAATCGCGCCCAGCTTCCACGGCTCCATACAATGCATAATGTTTTACGCAGGACATCATGGTGTTTTTAGCAGACAAATCATTGCCCTGATAGCCGTGTACCATGGCTTTGGCAATTTGCGATCCCAGATACACATCTTCGCCTGAACCTTCTGCTACCCGTCCCCAACGAGGATCGCGGGACACATCCACCATGGGCGAAAACGTCCAGCAGATACCATCGGCAGTAGCTTCCTGAGCTGCTATTTGGGCCGATTGCTCAATCAAAGCCATATCCCAAGACGAGGCCAACCCCAATGGAATAGGGAAATTGGTTTCGTATCCATGAATCACGTCCATTCCAAAAATCATGGGTATTTTTAAACGGCTTTTTTCAACAGCTACTTTCTGGATATCACGAATTTTTTCAACTCCCTTGATATTGAATAATCCGCCTACTTTTCCTTCTTCTACTTTTTTGCCGATGTCGGAACTTTTAGCTTCGCCGGTAACGAAATCGCCCGAAGAAGGCAAGTTGAGTTGCCCAAGTTTTTCGTCGATGGTCATTTGGGACATTAAGTTGCTAATGAATTGATCCATTTTTGGATCGGCTTTAAAATAAAGCTCTTTACTAGGTGGCAAAGTTGGTTTTAGTTCTTCTGTGACAGCTTTGGTTTTCGTTCTTTTACTGCTCTTTTGCGCAGAAACATTCGAAAGAAACAAGCAACAGATTGCTAATAGATAGATTCTTGTTTTCACGTTTGGTGTATTTTTAAATGTTATTGTAATTATTTTATTTCACGAAAACCGTTTTCGATTTATTGGAAACTCCGGTTTCGACTAAGGCTTCGATGGAAAAATAATACGATGTTCCTTTGTCCAAACCTCTCAGGTTGTATGAATTGTTGTTGTAAACTGTGATGCAGTTGTATTGTTTATCAGCGGCAGTTCCCAAATAGATGTTATAACCATAAGCATTTGGTTGCGGTTTCCACGATATAATGGCATTGCGGCTATCGCTTTTGCTGCGGTTGACAGTTAGCTTCTGGACGGGTCCGGGAACCGATCCGGTTGCTTTTCCAAAAACACGAAGATCCATCAATGCAAAATTACCGCTAGCCGTGTGTATGTTTTCAACCTTCAAGTAGCGGACATGTGTCGGTTGAAGCAATTCTACATAATCATGAGGTACATCCTGATCATTATCGCTTTTATCTACCACCAATTCCCAATTGTTTCCATCGGTAGAACCGTAGATTTTGTATTGTTGGTATATATCCATGGCTTTACCAAACTGATTGGCTTTATGTTCATAATA
Source organism: Paludibacter sp. (assembly GCA_035254165.1). Lineage (GTDB taxonomy): Bacteria > Bacteroidota > Bacteroidia > Bacteroidales > Paludibacteraceae > Paludibacter. Next base: position 12,978 of record DATFAW010000093.1, on the reverse strand, counting down.
ATTTACCTGGATAGCATTTACTTGTTTTACATCGCCCAGATCCATGGCAAACCATTCGCCGGCATTTCCTGATTTTGCAGCCCAGTAGGTACGCATGTTTTCATCGGAAGCATTTTCGGGAGTGTAGATACTGTCGGAGGATGATGCCCATGTTTTTTTGTTCAACGATAGTAACATCCAGCCGGTGAAATTCCCTTTTTGATGATTTTCGGTGCTTTGAGGAATGCTGGCCGGATAGTCGCCAAAAGCTGTGTTGGCATACATGACGCCATCCTTGTCGAATCCGGCAGGATAAAGTCCTATTCTTCTCTCAAACGTTTCCCTCAAGGATAACATGCAGGTAGAGATATGCCAGTAATTGCTGAAATTATCTTTAAACGTTCCACCATGTCCGGCTCCTAAAACAAATCCACCCGGTTTGTACGAAAACGGATTGTGCTGCTGGTAGACAAATGGGCCGAAAGGCTTATCAGCCACGTAAACACCATCCGCATATACTTTGAATTCTGTACCCGGAGCACCATATTGGAGGTAATACTTGTTATTGTGCTTGGTCATGTATGCTCCTTCAATGAATGGTTTTAGCGATACGGAATCGTCGTTATTCATGCCAAACCGTTCCCAACCATGTACTTCGGGATTCAATCCGAATAAATCGTGAACAATGGATTTGGGGCGGAAAGTTGAACGGTCGTATTCGGCTACTTTTATTGGAAATTCATTGCTTGACCCGTAGTAAAGGTATAGCCGCCCATCATCGTTTAAAAATAAATCCGGATCCCAGTGAGGCAATATGGCGGTTTCGGCAAGTCGTTTCCAGCGGCCTTCTTTGGGGTTGGTGGTGTACCAAACCGGCAATTCTTTGTAGGTGGAACCAAGCATCATGATGGTGTCGCCCGATACTTCTACGGCAGGAGCACACTGATCATCATCAGTTGGTTTCCGTTGGAATCCGCTAAAAACGAATTTCCATTTCGATAAATCTTTAGAAACATAAAAGCCATCCTGATTGGTACTGAAGAGATAATATTCACCTTTGTAGGGTACTATGAGCGGATCGGCTGTCGACCGGCAAGAGATCTTGTTTTCCTTGTTGTATGGTTCAAAATTATAATCGATGTTTAAAGGATTGCAAAAGGTTTTGGGTTGATCGTTTTTCGGATCGAACCAGACTGTTGCCTGAGCTGTATGTTTGGGGAGGGAATGGTTTGACAAATCCGGTTTCAGCATGCAATTTACCCGAAGTCCCTTCAAACTGAAAGGTACCTCGGTGATTGTCATTCCGGGGTAATAAAATACCAGCGCTTTGTCGCCAGAGCCAACTGTAATGGCATATTCTCCATTAGAATTTGTGGTGCCTGAAGCGACACCATCTTTTATCATAACCCTGACGGAATGGATAGGTTTCCCCAGTTCGTCGGAGACAATGCCCGTAATTTGATATGTTTTTTCTGTAGAAACGTTGTATTCGGTTATTTGACCTTTTACAACTTTTGATTGGGGTAAAATTGTACTGGACAAACAGAATAAAAGACTTGTTAGAAAAGCTTTCATAGGATTTGTAATAAAGTAAGAAATCAGATTCGTGATATGACATTTGGAATATAACAAAGGGAGAGAATTCCTCTCCCTTTGTTATAATTATGTTGAAGCAACAGGCTACATCTTCTTAGTGAATAGAGTGTTTACTTCTGCAGCAGTTAATGCAGTGCCGTAGAACCTGAACTGATCTAAACCGCCTTTCCAGGTAGAAGCCAACCAATTGTCGGAAACATCGCTTGCATCTCCCTGTGGACCACAACCGATTCTCACTGAGGCTATTTTCGCATCAACTAATTTAATGGCACCATGTGTTCCCCATGTTTTTGTGCCCAGCGAAACGCCATCTTTGTAAAAAGTAAGTCCCGATGTGGTTTGGTCATACACAAATGCACAATGATGCCATTGGTTATCTAATAACCCCGGAATAGAGCCAGCTCCTTCCCATGTGAGCCATGTATCGGCTGTGCTTGCTTTTCCATCGGTGCTTAATCCGTCGGCAACAACAAGCTTCACAGCACAGGCAGTATTAGATCCTTCGAGCATAAGCATGAAATTGCTACTTGACCAGTGATAGTCGGTAACTGCCACGAAGCTGAATGGATATTCAGGACCGTTTGTGAGAGCATTGTTCTTGGTCTGCCCATCGTGTTTTTCCCAGAATGAAATGGTGAAACTACCCATGGTAGAAGCAAAATCATTCGGTTTGGCATAGGTTACAAATTTGCCAACGGCACCTTGTATCCCTTTTCCACTAATTCCATCAATTGCTGTTGTGGCATTCGCAGTTGCAAAGTTGGCGCGAATACTATCCACAGCATTCATTAGCGGATTGTCTGTAGTTCCATCAAAAGCCACATAAAATTTTAATGGACCACCCACAGGGTTAGAGTCTTTTTTGTAATCACCCAAAGTTGGGTGGCTCATATCCTGACAACTGTTGAACGAAATAAGTGCAACAGATAAAATCATCATTGTGAGAAATATCTTTTTCATATTTGTATCTTTTTATTTGTTTACAATTATTATTGCCAATCAGCATTTTGAGTCAATTTACCCTGAGCTTTGTCGATGATGCTTTGAGGAATTGGATAGTATTTGCATTTGTCGGTATATCCGGCTGCACCAAGTACACTGACAGCATCTCCCCAGCGTACCAAGTCAAAGAAGCGTTCGTATTCCATACCGAATTCAGCTCTTCTTTCTTTCTTAATTGCTGTACGAAGGTCACTTTGAACAGTAGTGGTCACCTGTGGCAACACATTTGCAGTGCCTCTTGCGCGAGCTCTGACCATTTCAACATAGCTTAAAGCCTTAGTAGTATTGTCTGCACCGCCAATTTCGTTAGCAGCTTCGGCAGCCATAAGTAATACATCGGCATAGCGCAGTAACCGTATATTCAACCAATTTGCATATTTAATACCGGTTGCTGCTCTACGTGCAGGATCTGAATATACTTTCCGGTTCCAGTAGGGTTGAATAGAAGTTAGTGCTGCCGGTACAGTTAAGCCATAGCCGTCTGAACCTCCCGAATAGAGTATGGTTGTAGTTTTACGAGGGTCTCCGGTTTCATAGGAGTCTACCAGCGATTGACTTGGTACATTCCAACCCCAACCTAAATCCCAATCACCGCTTCCGCGAACGCCTTGGGCACCATTGCAGTTGTTGCTATAACTTACCGATCCATTTGCATTTACATACATTTGAACTTCCAGGATGGATTCACTGGAATTTTCGCCTTTTTCAGTAAAGAATTTATCGTATGAATTTAGTAAATTGTATTGTAAAGAGGATTTAACTTCTTCGCATTTGGCTAACGCTCCAGCCCAATCTTTTCTATACAATTTTGTTTTTGCCCATAATGTATTTGCAGTACCTTTTGTTGCTCTACCGGTAAAAGTACTTATCCACGATGCAGGTAAGTAGGTCGAAGCATAACTTAAATCCGCATCTATTAAAGCATAGATATCTGCAACACTCGATTTTTCAATGTTGGCATCTCCAATATTGTAGATCTTAAAATCTATTTTGGGTACCTGGCCAAATGTTCTGACCAAATCGAAGTAGGCATATGCTCTGAAGAATTTTGCTTCAGCCTGATTTATTTTATCCCCGTCAGTTGTTAGTTTCAATGAATCAATATCATGCAGGATATCATTGCAGGCATAGACCATTTTATAATGAGCGTTCCAATAGTCGAGTAATAACCAACCATCCGATTTATCATATTTGAAAAAATCAGCCATTTGTTCATAAGCAGCACCATCGGTAACCGTACTTCCTTTTATAGCATCATCGCTTCGCATTACGTGCATAAATACCATTGGTAAACCAGTCATTCCCTCGTCTCTAAGCGTACCGTATAACCCAAAAACTTTACCTTCGACACCTCCAACAGTTAAATCACCTTCTGTGGCAGCACCAAGAACTTTGCGGTCCAGAAAATCAGTACAACTTACCGTCATTAAAATCAGAGGTAAAATGAATATGAATAATATATTTTTTTTCATGACAATTTATGTATTAGTTTTATTAAAATGTAATATTGAAACCAGCTGTTGTTATAGCAGGAATTGGATAACCTCCTCCGTCAACACCAAATTCTATAGCACTACCTCCGGACTCGGGCGTAAATCCTGAGTTATGTTTCCATGTGATCAAGTTCTGACCGCTTACATAAAAGCGCAATGAGCTGATACCTATTTTAGACAATAGTCTTTTATTAAAATTGTACCCCAGTTGAACATTGCGAAGTCTGATATAGCTACCGTCTTCAATCATATAGGTTGAAGGTAAATTATTGATGGCATCATTACCCACTTTAGGTTCCCAGTTTGAAGAGCCGGCACCAGTCCATCTTCCCAGTCGTGCTTCGCGGTAATTGAATACGGCGTAAGAGGCTCCATTACCCCAGCCGCGCCACACTTCGTTTCCATACACTCCCTGGAAATCGACCACTAAATCAAATCCTTTGTAGTTCAATGTGCCGGAGAAACCATAGGTGAAATCAGGAGTTGGGTTACCGATCTTGGTACGGTCATCTGAATTGATTTTATTATCACCATTGATATCTTTGAATTTCAAATCGCCCGGTCCGTAATCGCCCAGTGTATTTACAGGGCTGGCCAATTTGTCGGCATACGATTGATATACACCTTCTACCTGATAACCATAGAAGTATCCAATAGGTTGTCCTGCCTCAGTTAGCGAATTACCAGAATAATATTTGTATCCATCTTTCCAAACGCTAAGAACTTTATTTTTCATGGTAGTCATATTACCGCTAATCGAAAAACTAAGATCTTTTTGTAATGACTGATTCCATGTTGCAAGTAATTCAACACCTGAACTCTTAATAGAACCAGAATTAATATAAAAACTATTGGGGTCATCTCTAACAAATGTCAACAAGTCTTTCGTCCTTTTGTCGTAATAGTTTGCTTCAAAATGTAGCTTGTTTTGCAAAGCATCCATTTCAACACCGACTTCGTAAGCATTGACAGTTTCCCATTTCAAGTTCGGATTGTTTTTATAAGCAAGCTCGTAAGCTGGAACAATATTATCACCAAATACCGCTGAAGATCCTGCTACATAATTCGGATAATATGGGTAATGGTATTGAGTGTATTGATTACCCAATTGACCGAGGGATGCTTTAATCTTTAAGTTGTTAAACACTTTTTGATTTTGCATAAAACTTTCCTGAGTTAAAAACCATGCTCCGCCCATTGCCCAGAAGTTTTGATAGCGATTGCTTGGAGATATTTCTGAAGAACCATCTCGGCGGAAAGAAGCGTTCAGATTGTATTTTCCTTTGTAATTATACAAAGCTCTGAACAAGGTAGATACAGTCGAGCGTTCCCATTCAGAAGGAGTGTAGTCTGCAGGATTCGCTGTTATTGCAGGTCTTACAACAATACGTGAAGAAGGATCACCATAGGGATATACATCCAGATACCACCATCTTTTATCGTATGGAATCGGGTCACCACCTGCATATTGCGAAACTTGTCCTTTGGTTTGACTGTAGTTTTCGAAATAAGTGGTGAACCCACCCAATAAGGTTATACCATGATCTCCGAACTGTTTCTTATAGGTCAATAAATAATCTTGTTGAATTTTCGAATAGTTGTTTTTGTATTGTTCTACCATCGATTTAGTATTCCAATTAACTACAGCATCCGATTCAGCATTGTATACCCTGTATTTTGGAGTATAAGTCGTTCCATCGTTAAATCCTAAGTCGGCGTAGTAATTAACCTTGAATGTAAAGTTTTTTAAGAAATTATATTCTAAGAAACCGTTTGCAACTACTCTGTACTCTTTGTTTAATTGAGTATTCTTATTGCCATCAACGAACATCAATGGATTCCCAATTTGTGGACCACCAATTGCATCAGGTAGTTTGTTGTAAACACCTTTTGCTGCGTTGAAAGGTTCAACGATAGGCGTAGCATTTAAAGCAGAAATAAAATCATGCAACTGCGGCATATTTGCCTTCGAACCATTTACATTGACCCCGATCTTTAAGTCTTTGCTGATTTTAAGTTCATCGTTTACCGAAGCAGTAAACTTATTATAGGTTTCATTCTTGATTAAACCCTGTTCGTCCATATAACCGATGCCCACGTATAGTTTATTTTTATCGGTACCACTTGATATGCTGATGCTATTCGTGTTAACTAACGCATTGCATTGAGAAATCTGATCTATCCAGTTAGTATTTCCGTTAAACTTGCTGTAGTCCGTATAGGCAGGTGATCCCTGGTTAGCCCTTTGTTCGTCGTACAAAGTCATAAACCCGGTACGGTCGGTCATTTTTGGAGTACCAACAATGTTTTTCACTCCAAGTGATGTGTTCAAGCTTACGGTTACTTTGCCTTCCACCCCTTTTTTGGTGGTTACAATGATAACACCATTGGCACCTCTAACTCCAAAAATGGCTAATGATGAAGGGTCTTTCAATACTTCCATAGATTCAATATCTGCTGGATTTACGAAACTGATGTTATCGTTGAAAATTCCATCAACAATGTATAATGGTTTAGTATTTCCATAACTGACAGTACCACGAATACGAATATCCGGATCCTGACCGGGCTTACCGTTGTTTACAACACTTAAGCCGGTAACTTTGCCTTGAAGTGATGCAACGGGGTTCGAATTGGGTTTGCCTGCCAAATCTTTAGCCGATACATTCACAATCGATCCGGTAAGATCACGTTTCTTGGCAGTTCCATAACCTATCACTACCACTTCATCCAATGTTTTGTTATCTTCTTGCAATTGGATTCGTAATGGAGAATCGCTGGTCACCTTAATTTCTTGTGAAATATATCCAACATACGATACAACCAAAACAGAATTCTGGGGTACCGAAATAGAAAATTCACCTGTGAAACTGGTTGTTGTCCCATTTGTTGTTCCTTTCTGGAGAATGGATGAACCAATTAATGTTTCTCCTGTTTTCTTATCGACGACCACTCCCTGCACACGAATGTTCTGCGCAAAAAGCGAACTAGCACTGACAAGTGCAACCAATAGGAGTAAAATACTTTTTTTTCTCATGGTCTTTTAAATTTAAATGGTTAGTAAATTTGTTTTAATTAGTTTTAAATCCGAGTTTCTGTAATCCGGTGTGAATTTCGGGATTACTCATAAATAATTTCCAAAGCAATCCGCTTCTGTAATTTTCTATCATGACAGCTATAGGTCCCTGGTCTATTGCCAGGTAGCTTTGCACAACTTGTTGGCCTTCTACCATGCCGGGATTAAATGCATCGTAAAATCCATACCTCCCAAACAATTGTTTTCCGTAATCAAAATAAAAATGCCGTAATGCGTTCATTGATGCATCGGGCGTATAAACTACTGACGAGAGTGCAGCTGTGGGCGATATAGTGCCATTCTCATCATTCGTGCCCGGTTGGTGTGAACTGTAACCTGTTATCGGGTCGTCCGATGAAGTAAATCCCCAGCAATTTGCACCGTAACCCACGTGTTTTTTGGGGTTCGCAGTTGCATATGCCAGATGAATAAGGGCGTGTGAACGGTTTCGTTCGAAGTAATTTGTGTATTTGTCGGATAAACCGTTCGGATTCAATCCTAAAAATGAATAATGTGTAAAAAAGAGGGGCCCCCCATACTCCATTCCCAAATCAAGTTTGATACCGTAGTATTTTTTTCCATTCAAATAGTAGTTGGAATTAATATAACACTTCTCATACACAGAACGTTCGATCGGAAATGTTGGTGAAGATGCTGCAAGTACGTAGGTTATCATTGTTTCATCGAAACCGGTGATGCGATGGTTGATTTTCCAACCGTAATTTTTTGACCAATGCCAGTACAAGGCACTTTTACCTTGTGTGTACCAGTTCCATTCGATGGTTTCCCAAAGCCTGGTAATGCGGCTAACCAATGTTTTTTCGTTTTCATTTCCGTTGCGGAAATATTCGCGGGCTGTGAGCAATCCTTCAGTAAGAAAAGCTGTCTCAACCAGGTCGCCACCATCGTCAAACTGGCTAAAACTGAATACTTTGCCCGTGTTGGCATCGTACCAATGCGCCCAGGCACCGTGAAACCGTTCCGCTTTTTCGAGAAAACTGACTATTTTATTGATTTTTCTGCAGGCATCTTCTCTGCTGAAATAATTCCGTTCGGCACCGGCAATCACCGCCATAATACCAAATCCGGTTCCACCGGTGGTAATAATATCGCCATTCACATCGTTGCTTCGTTCGCGGGCCAGACCGGTTTCCGGCTGTGCATAATCGTAGAAATACCGGGTTGCGTAGCGTTGTGTCATATCGAGCAACGCTTCATCCGATGAAACAGGAATGGCAATCCTGATCTCAAATTTCGCAGCCGGTTTACTATCCACCGGTAATCCCTTTGGCATAATGCGGTAAATAAAGGTTTGTTCTTTCTGAAGCTGTTTTCCAAAGAAATCCAGGTAGCTATCTTTATTTGATTCAGCTATTTTGCTAAAATTATTATTCTCATCAGCCGAACGATAGATTTCATAAATAAATCCGGTGTGATTTTCCCAGGTTAATTCGGTATGAGCCGGATAGCCTACACCTTTCAGATTGGCGGGTACCACATAATTCGCTTTATCGGCAAAGCAATTACCGAGAGCCAGAATTAGAAGGCTAAACACAATTATTCTTTTTTGCATAGCATCTGATTTTTTTTGCCAGTTCTTTTTGGCAGGTTTATAATTAATTGCATGTAAATTTCTATATTAATTCATCTTTGTCTATCAACTCAGCCGCCGAAAGTTTTATATTTTAATAAGCAGAAGCTGTTATTGCTCAACCTAAACCCAACTGGGAACAGAGAATCGATATACTTTGATTTGTAGTAGTGTAATGGAAGATTGGTATGGGGCGGGTTGATTGCCGATGTGCCGGATTTGGATGCAGACACGCTTGCTGTTCTTCCGATATAAACCAGATCCCACGAGGCCGATTCTCCGGGGGAGTTGGGGAGAATCGTTTTGCGCCCGTGAAGAACATCATAACTAAACAACAACATAACTTCTGAATTTGTTTCTTCAGTATTCATTTTCTGACGTTTACGTACATAAACTGTCGTGTGGGCATTGACTGTATTTTCACGATTCCCTTTTTGGATATCGCATGAGGATGCTTTTTTGAGTGAAGACTCGCTCACACTCCGCTTGGGAGTTATTTCTTTTGCCGATCTTCCGAACGAGGCATAAGTCGAGAGAAGTGTTGGCACCTGCGGTGTAATTATTAAATCTATTTTCATAATCCTGTGATTCCTTCGCACTGTAAAAAGTTAACGGTGCAAAGTAACGGCAGAAATTTATCGGAAACAAATTTTCTGACCCCATAAGAACCCTACATGTGAAAATAACAAAAAAGATAAAACCCTATTTTAGCCCTACAAAGGGCTAAAATAGGGTTTTAATAGAATGATTGGTAGTACTATAACGAGTTCCTGTTTTTTGGAAAGTATTGTTTGAACAGCTAAGCCAGTTCTAACCGCATATAGCAAAAAGAAGAAACTCCTGTTTTTTATTTCCATCCACTCGAATGTCCAAACCTGGGTATAGCATTTACTTTATCCGATTTGACTTGGGGGAATGCGTCCTTGTCCTGAAGATCTTTGATAAATTCATCAATAAGATTTTCAGTGACCAAGGTCATGGCGTAAACATGAGCATAATCGTGTTGCACTTCTTTTCCGTCCGCCGTTGCCACCATAAGTGATTCACAGGAGAGGGAGTATTTGAATACCAGCTTGTCATTGGGTCTGCGAAATCGAACTGTAAGAGCTAAAGGTGTACGTGCTACATACAAGTCGAGGTGCGGATAATGCTCTTTTTGTAATTTGTTGAGTTGCTCTTCGGCATATTTGACTATGTGTTCACATTCTACAACTTTGTCAATTTGGGTGTCGTAGCTGTTCCGGGCGAGAAAATCCCACATGATAATGGCTGAAAATCCGTTGCGTGACCCGGAGAAGGTGGTATCGGGAGATCCGATGTAGGCGGGATCATCGGGTGGAAATAACTGATACTTGCTCTTTGTCATAAAAATACCGCAAGGCCAGGGTGCGCCCGGCCACTTATGGCCGCTCATCACAATCGAGTTGACTCCGGGAAGCCTGAAATCGAAGTTGGGTCCCCGTTGCGATATTTTCTTCTCTTCATAAGCCTTTTCGACAAATGGCATGTATGAACTACCAAGAGCACCGTCTACATGAATCCAATAGCCATTGCGTATATCCTCATGGCGGTTTCCTTTATTATCTTCGTAGGTTACTTTCCGATCTACCAGGCCATATTTTTTAAAGATTGGCATTAGGGTGTTTTGCACGTCTTCTACATCATCATAGGCTCCTTTAAAGGTGGATCCGAAGTTGCATATCACAAGGATAGGGTATCCTTTGCTGGCAAAGAACTCTACTAATGTAGCCAGTTTTTTCACATCAACGGAACCGGGTCCGGCGCTTCCATCAACAGAGGGTACTTCTTTGTTTTTCGACCAGTCTCCATTTGGATCGAGCGGGTTTTGACCTTTATAATACTTTTCACCGATTTCATTGAAGGTACCAATGCCGAGTACTCGCATGAATTTAGTAATAGAGTAGTGTGCATCTTCGGAGAAAAAGGCAACCGGCGTATATGCGTTGGTACCAGTATCGGTTACAATTGCTTTTGGTTGAAGGTAGTTGGTCCGTCCAAGTTTATTAGAATCTTTGTCAACCTCTAACTGGCGTCCAGCCAGATAATCACGTGCATTCCAAAGCCCATATATATTTCCTTCCGAACTGCCCATGGTGAGAACGTATCCCCAATAACTCTCCGGATCTTGGAGATCATTTTCCTTACGAGCCTTTGCATGCCAAAGTCGGGCATAGTAGTCCAAAACCTCTTTTTCCATCACCTTACTGTTGATCGTGAAATTTCCATTGGTAAATGGGTCACCAATGTTATTCACATGGTAGTTGAGAAATTCCGCAGTCTCCGATTGAAACTCGATGTCCTGGTTAGCCTGATAACCCAGAAAGTGTTCTTTCTGGGTTTCAATATAGTTCTTGAAATCTCCGATCAGTTCGTTTCTTCTGATTGGTTCAATTCCCTGTGGTGGCAAATGATATTCACTGCTGACGAGGGTTCTGTTCTTTTTAAGTGTTAGTTCTTCCATGTTTTTAAAATTAAAATTCTACATTTTAGTTCTTTAAGAATGTTGTATTTGTGATTTCAAGGAGTTTTTCTGCCTGGTCAATCTACCCGTTTTCTTTATTATCTAAGCAATGGACAAAATACAACATTATATTTTGACCATTGCTTAAGCCATAATTTCCTCCTTTTTTTGATTATTTTATATAGTGCAATAAGCTATTTTCAGTTGTTTATAACAATCAAATTGCACATCCATGGCACACATGTATTTCTGCATGATCTGATTGCGGTTTCTCTGGGAGTTGTAGCTCTTGCGTTAGTAAATAGAGCAATATTTTACCACTGTTTTCAAGATCAGTAATCGGCGCACCTTCGTCAAGTCCATGATAGTTGACAGGAGTGCCAAGGCTGTCTGTAAAAAGTGCTCCAGCAGTAGCAAGTTCAAGATATCCATGAGCATCAGTTGCACCCCCAATTGCCTGCATTGGACAGTTTTCGCCCATTATAGACCGATATGCCATGTCTATATTAAATAAATTTTCATTTCGTGGAGATCGAATATCCGGTCCAAAGACTGTTTCTGTCTTAACTGATACTTTCGCCCCACCAGTTTCAAAATAATATTGCTTTACAAGTGTCTCAAACACTTTTTTAAACAGGCTATTACCTTCTATTTTACCTTCGCTTCCATCCCAACCTTTTTCATGGTGGCCGATAGCATACCGGATGTCAATATATAGTGAAACATTATCACTATTGTCTGAAAGCTTGGTTAAGCCATAAGTCGTTCCATTATCTTCGCTAAAAATTGAATCATAACGTTTTAGCAAATCAGGTTGATTTTCTCCGAAAACATGAGTGCCAAACGCCCAACGGATAAACCGGCACATTTCTCCGTAATAATTATTTGCAAGAATGTCACGATCAACCAGTGATGCTAAAAAATTAGTAATTGAGACTAATGGGTTAGCTCCTGTTGCCCGATTTTGATGTGGAGCCGAACCGTGCTGAGCCCCCGCAACTTTAGTTATAATCACCACTTCGAAATCTGAAAGGTGTTTTACACTTATATCTGCCGGATGGTATTGTGGATCGTCGAATTGGCATGCCCGATACATTGCATCTACATTTTTTGCAAAATTTGAAACTAATTCCTTGTCTGTGCTGGTGATATGCGCCTCAGCTGTAACCGGAATCATATTTGTTGATCCCTCCGAAGTGAAAAGCCGATCGATTTTCAAAGCAGATGTTGGAGCGGTAGATTTTACATCTTTTGAATTGATTGTAAATATTGGCCGTTCAATTCCCTTTTCCGCACGTATACTCCATAATGCATCGAATACAATACCAAACGTTGGCTTTTCCGTAGGTTTTGCATCAAAGTAATGAGATGTAGACATATCAGTCTCTTCTGAAGTATCAAATAATACTTCAAGAGTAACATTATCGAGAGCTGTTGAAGACTCATTCGCTTTTTTCACCGCACGGGTAAAGGCTTCAAAGGCTACAACTGCGGGACCCTTATCATCAATAGAACCACGGCCTATTAAGAACTCTGTAGGTACCCCTTTGTATATGCGGGTTTCGCAACGTGGTTCAAATGGCTTCCATTCATTATTACCAGGAGGAACAGTGTCAAGATGGCATATCAGAGATACTTTTCTGGGACCATTACCAGCACGAAAACCAAATACCCAATACACTCCATCAACACTTTTCCATTCAAATGATTTAATTGAATAAAACTTTGCATTGTTATTGAACTGGGTCATTTTAGTTTC
>DATFAW010000092.1:0-7986 GCA_035254165.1 Paludibacter sp. | reverse complement strand
ACGAAAAAAGCACATCAAAAGTTCTTTTAAAAAAACGTGCCTTTATATCATCCAAGGGTATTTCCTGTGGATTAAAAACCACAATGGATCCAACCGACTCCATATTCATACGAGACTTAAACCAATACTGATTTTCAGGAACAAATCTCAACCTCACTCCCATCCTATTACACTTTGCAAGCAATTCCTTACTTTTCTTTAAATCGTTATATTCTGTGAGTGTAACAAAAATCATTTCCACTTCATGTTGTGTTACAAGTGAAACAAGGTCATCGAGTCGCCCCAGTACATCTTTACTTCTTCTATTGTTTCTAGCATTCTCTTTATTATCAGAAACATATCCAGCAAATTCATATCCCAACATAGGATTACCATCCATTACATCCCGCAGCAAAGTGCCCATCTCATTTAAACCGAGTATTAATACTTTATGAACAAAATAACCCTTAGCACGTCCAAATCTCAAATAACGGTATAACAAAAAATAAAAAAGCAGTTTACCGATATAGAAAAGCACAGCATACTCTAATATAAACAACTTCAAATAGTTTTCGGGTAAAAACAACTGCGCTAACACGAAAGTTACCACAATAAAAATAAGCATTCGTTTACTTATACGTTTTACTCTGTTTGAAAAATCATCGTGTAAATAAAGATTCCTATTTGAAAATACTAAATAAGTAATAACTCCCGACATATTTGCATGTAAAAGGTATAAACTTTTATCATGAAGGTTTAAATCCCAGTATACTGGACTTATTGAAATAAGAATTCCGATAACAACATTCAGAATTATCAGGTCAAAAGTCAAATACAAAAATTTCAGTTCGGTTTCGTTCGATTCCATAACAGTATGATTTATGTTGTATAGAAAGGATCGTTTAATGTAAGATTAAACACTAATTGACCAGTATTGGATTTAATATAGCATTCAGCTATTCTCAATTCAGTTGTTCATCGACATATGCCTTTGATACAAGGTTGCGACTCGGAATCATCAGCTTTTCCCACACTATGTTAGTAATAAATTTAATATTGCCAATCAAGTATCTGCGCCACATCCGCCGGGGTTCTTTAATTAAGCGATATGACCATTCCAATCCTAAGCGTATCATCCAGTTTGGAGCTCGTTTAATCGTGCCTGCATAGAAATCGAACACTCCACCAATACAGCACACATGGCCAACCACTAATTGATTGAAATGCTGATAAGCCCATTTCTCCTGCTTGGGAGCCGTCATGCCTACAAACAGCACATCGGGTTCTACTGCATTCACCGCATCAATCATTAATTTATTTTCTGTCTCGCTAAATTCAGGTTTATATGGAGGCGAGTAACTGTAAACCTGAATGTTTGGATATTCTCTTGCTGCTTTTTTCAGTATCTTTTGTAGAGTATTTTCTGAGCTTCCTAAAAAGAAGCATTTCCCACCGATAGCATTGATGCGCTCCATTTCATAAATAAACAAGTCTGCGCCTGCTATCTTTTTCAATTTTGCGCCCGTCAACAAACGCATTGCCCACACTACACTAATACCATCAGGCAATAATACATCACTGCTTTGAATTGCTGTTTGAAAGTCTTCATCTTCCTCAACAGTATTAAATGAATGAGCATTGAGTGTATTTATCAGTGCCTTTGGCTGATTAATTGCTTTCAACGGTTGGTTGAAAAGAGTATAGTTTTGTAACATAGTTATATGTTTTAAAGGTAAAACAAACTAGAGTAATTTTATAACAAGTTACTACTTTCAAAGTTTGATCATTAGCAATTATTTTGTCATAAAACAACTACATTGTTGCAAATCAATGTAGCATTTTATCCAGAATGAATATAAATTTGGCTAACGTGAATTTCTTTTCTTATTCATGTCTTCATACATTATGCTAAGGAAGAATAAATATATTTCTACCATATAGAAAAGTTGCATTTATAACCAGAATCAGCGAACAATCATTCTTGAAATATCGTTTTGAAATGAAACGACAAACCTGATTTGACTTGAAATTACATTTTCTCAGTATTCAGACTAACCTACGTGAAAAATTATCCAATCTCATTTTTTCAAACAAACAGATAACTTATACTTCAGCAGTGTCGCAAAAAGTTCAGACAACAAAACAACTTCTTAGACTAATTATATATGAGTAAGATTGAAGTTCACCCAATACTTGAAGTTCCTGTTTGCGAAGAAGTTATATTTCAATACGAGGATAAGGTTATTACCTGTGATAAAGGTATCACTATAGCTGCTGCTTTACACAGGTCAGGCTTGCCTGTTCATAGTCATAGCCTTAAAAATCGTGAACGAAGTCTCCAGTGCGGCATAGGTAAATGCGGAGCCTGCGAAATGCTTGTTGACGGACAGGTTCGTCGTATTTGTATCACAAAAGTTGATGGGATCAAGGACGTACGAGAAATCCCTCATGATTATTTATCTGAGTTAAGAGAACACGGCACACAAAAACCGCTCACTATTTATAAAACTACAGTGGCTATTATTGGAGCCGGACCCGCCGGATTAGCATGTCGGGAGGAGTTGTTGAAACAGAAGATTGAGAACATAGTCATTGATAACAACGATAAAATTGGCGGGCAATTCGTCATGCAGACACATCAGTTTTTCTTTTTTGAAAAAGAGAAAAAATTTGGTGGAATGCGCGGATTCGATATTGCAAAAAAACTGGCTGGCGATAACCATGAAGGCATCTTTCTGAACAGTACAGTTTGGGATGTATTTGAAGGCAAACGTATAGCAGTAAAAAACATCAGCAACGACGAAATATATTACGTTGATGCTGAATATCTGGTAGTGGCCACCGGTGCTACTCCTTCAATACCTCCGTTCGAAAACGATGATTTACCTGGCGTTTACACTGCTGCTGTGATTCAGAAAATGATGAACAACGAGTTCACGTTGCTCGGTAAGAATGTGCTTACAGTTGGTGCAGGAAATGTAGGTTATCTTACATCCTACCAATTGATGCAGGCAGGTGCGAATGTTAAAGCCATTATCGAGGCTCAACCATTCGAAGGCGGATATCCGGTTCAGGCTAATCGTGTGCGACGCCTCGGAATCCCGATACTTACATCTCACATCTTATTAAAGGCTATCCCCAATGAATCGAACACAGGTATCACTGGTGCTGTAGTAGCTGGCTGCAATAATTTCAATCCTTTACCCGGAACCGAAAAGGTAATCGAAGGGATTGATGCAATAAATATTTGCACCGGTCTTTTTTCAGATAATCTACTAATTACCAAGGGAAACGTTGTTTTTGGGAGACATTGCTATGGAGCAGGTGATGCCAGTCGCATTGGAGAAGGTACGAGTGCAGTATTACGCGGACGACAAGTTGCTTTCGAAATATTGCAGGATATGGGGGAAAAAATAAATTACGATGAATACCTCAATCTATCTAAAGAGTACATTGATTCACAGCAACATCCTATTCGTTTAATTCAGTATCCACTCAAGCCCGTGCAGAGCCGGATCAATGCAAAACCTTTTGTTCAAATCAACTGCCTCTATGGTTTTGCCTGCAATCCTTGTGAATTCGCCTGTACTAGTGGAGCCATTACCAAAACATCGACAAGTAATGTTCCTCAAATCGATTTCGAAAAATGTACCGGGTGCATGGATTGTGTAAATCAATGCCCCGGACTAGCTATTTTTGGGTATGCCCCAAAAAAGGATTGGATTTTTCTGCCTTTCGAGTATTTTGCTGAAGAGAATGAAGCAGTTTTCCTGGTAGATAATCAGGGCAAGAAACTTGGAACCGGCATAATTGAAAAAATTCTGAAAGAGCCCAATAAAACCAATATCGCCAGAATAAAAGCTTATGATCTACACGGCGAAGAGCTACTGCAGGTAAAAGGGTTTATTGTCAAACGGAATTATCCCGAACCTTTAATCATGAAACCATTTGCACAGGAAATGAAACCCGAAATTTACGTTTGTCATTGCGAGGATGTTTCTATTAATGATATACTTTCTACAATCGGTGACCGTAAATTTATCTCGATTGATGAGATTAAGCACATAACCCGGTTGGGCGCAGGTGCATGTCGCGGTCAGTTATGCATCGGCAGACTTAGATCCATGATGAGTGAAAGGGGAATCACCATTACAGGCGATGCCACTCCCCGCGGTCCACTGTCGAACCAATTATCGATAGGAGAATTGATTCCACGACAGATGAATGAAGTGATTATCGGTAAAAATATTCGCAAAGTTGAGGTGCCTGTTTTGATAGCTGGTGGGGGTATAGCAGGGAGCTCCCTTCTCCGTTACTTTGCCGAAGCTGGGTACAAACCAATTTTATTAAATTACGGTCGAGGCTCATCATGGCGAAATATCGCTGCAGGAAGGGCTGTTTTTGGCGATCAGGGAATAGCAGACATTGCCAGGCATAATCTTGAAATCTTTAAAGAACTTCAACAAATACGTAATATCAATTTTCGTTCTACACGGTTTGTCAACTTTATCCACAATGAGGCATTATACAAAATCATGGAAAATTCACAATCATGGTCAGGTGGACATATGATTGAAAGCAGTGATTTTACGAAAGAGATATCGCCTTATATCAATCCTGATTTGGGCAAAAACTACCTGTCTGCATTTATCACCCCAAACTGTTGGCAGGCTACACCAGGCCTCGTCATTGACTTGATACGCCAGATCGGTATTGAAAAAGGAGGAATTATATACGAAGATTGCCAATTAATTGATGTCCGGCACGATAACAAAGAATATGTTGTATTGGCAAAAGATCACGAAAAACAGTATATTGAATATCACACCCAACATTTCGTAAATGCACTGGGATACGAAGCCGAAAAGTTTGCAAAACAACTGGGCCTCGAAACCGGATTGTACCCGGTAAAACATCAGGCATTTATCACCCGGCGATTGCCTGAATTAGGAATAAATGGACAACCGCTCGACATGCTCATAGACAGGGGAAAATGCAACGGATTTACAAACTTTTACGGGCAACAGTTCCTTAAAACAGGGCAAATCATTGGATGCGCAGAACCCATTGTTGGATCTGTGGAAGCGAATAAAGATCTGAAAACAAACACAAAAGATTTTATTGAGATCGTTTCTGAGAAACTTGTCAATTGGATTCCACAACTTTCAACCGTTGGATTCCAGGCTGTATGGGCAGGATATTATATTGAACCGCGGATGATTGTTGATCCGGAAAAAGGTTTGCTCGTCGGTTTACAAGGCTCCGGATTTATGTTTAGCCAGTACCTTGCCAAAATGTATGTTGATAAACTTACGGGCAAAGAAGTGCCATCCTATTTCGAGAAGCTAAAACTACCGGCTGACTAGCAACACCTATATTCAATCGATTACAAGATTTCAGTATCTTGAAAAGGCTCGTATCAATTTTGCGATTTCAACCGAAAAGTCAACTATTTTTTTAATTCTGTTTTTTTGTTCGTTACTCATGTACAGAGACAGATATCTTTGTAATTTATAACAAGGGGCTCCATGAGAAAGTGTATCGTAATGCAGAAGCGCAGCAATGTGTTTCTTTAAAACGAACCAGACCTTCATTGGGAATACCATCTTTACTGGATAGCGCAAGATCGATATAGTCAAATCCCATGGTTTTATAATAACTAAAAAGATTTATAACAAGGAAGTCCATTATTGCCAATGGTCTTCTGGGGATAATGTCGCCCCAAAATATTGCCTGAACTATCTTTTTATGTCCGCGGTAGAAAATTGCTGATCCAACATTCTCGCCATCTTTATCTTTGACTAAGAAGAAATCAACAGGAAATATCTTACTAACATTCATTAAATCAGAAAAATCCATGTAAATCTGACGATCTTGCATTTTACGGTTATTAAGAATAACTTCATAAGACTCCATCATCATTTTTTCATCAGCCGCATGAATGAAAGAGAGATTATTTCTCTTTGCAACCTTTAATTTCTCTACTATTCTTTTCGATATGCACGTAACATTAAAATGATTCAAATTAATATTACTCACTATATCGGGTGTGTGCATGGAGAAGCCAAGCCGAACAAGAGCATTAATAAATTTCGCATTTATTGAACTATTATAGATATCTGGCGGTAATGTAATTTCCAATTTTTGCAATTTTCGTTCTACAGCAAATTCTTTTAAATCAATCAAAAACTCATACACCTCATTATAAAAAATTTCATTGTTAATAAAATGAAACCCACCAAATGGAGCTGAGAATGGAGAACTAAGGATATTATTTTTCACTCCGGCAATTAATCCTAATGAAACATTGTCACTTGGTTTAATTAATCTTACAAT
This sequence comes from Paludibacter sp., assembly GCA_035254165.1. Taxonomy (GTDB): domain Bacteria; phylum Bacteroidota; class Bacteroidia; order Bacteroidales; family Paludibacteraceae; genus Paludibacter. The sequence goes on along the minus strand of DATFAW010000092.1, from coordinate 1,671 downwards.
TTCATCCGTTTTATGTTCCACCAATCCGATAAACGCCTCAGTAATGAATGGGTGAGGATCTTCAGTAAAATGCTTTCTGTAGAAATCTTTTGAAACATTTGTAAGCATGGCAATTTATATTTTAATTGAACTGAATTATTTTGTAGCCTTCTTTTTTAAAAAATCAACACTTTTATTTAGTATACTTCTGACCCTCTTCCGATTTAAGCCACTCATCAAAGTTTTTGTTTTCCCATGGCAGTCCTCTGTCAAAATTATAAGGCCACGGATAATGAGGACGCTTATTTTCATTAGACCAGATATAATTTACTTTGCAAACCTTTACGGCAGGATTTCCTGTATGTAATTCAAAATCACCAACATTTTTATTAACCAAAGAACTTGCTCCAATCAGACTATGTCTTCCGATAGATACACCAGGTAAAATTATAGCTCCAGCTGCAATCTGAGAAAAATCCCCGACTTTGCAACCGACTAAGTAATTTGATGGAGGATGTGGATCATTCGTAAAAGTGACAAATGGATAAATAAAAACGAAATTACCAAATCGACATTCGCTGGCTATCTGGACATGACTATTTAAACGGCAATAATCTCCGAAAACAACATGCCCTTGTATGTCACTTTGAGAGCCGACAATGCAGTTTCTTCCAAAAACAGATTTTTCTCTTATTGAAACCAAATTTCCAGTTTTGAAACATTTTCCAAATACACAATCAGCATAAATAACAGTTCCGCTCCTTATCAATGAATCGGATCCTATTATGGTTTTGGGATTTACATAATTATCATCATAATATGAGTCCATAACAGGCTCACCTATTATGCAGTTTTCACAAATAATAGAATTATCTCCAATTTCTACATTATCATGTATTATTGAATTCTGCCCGATTCTGACATTTTTACCAATTACAGCAGATTCACTCACTGAATAATTTCCCTGGAACCTCATTGTCTGATAAATTAATTATAAAAAAGAACAACTACCCTCTCAAAAAAAATCATTTTTTAACCTTCTTGCCGGTTGAATTGATGTTCAAATTATTGGCAAACTCTAACACTTGCGGTACTTTATACATTGTTAGCTTTTCCCGGCAGTGTTTCAAAATCATCTCTTTCATTTGAATTTTATCATAAGGGCCGCTAAGCACAACTGTCGCTTTTATGGCTTCTCCAAGCAAATCATGATCGATTCCTTCAATTGTACAATCCAAAACTTCAGAAAAAGACAATATAACCTCTTCAATTTCTTTAGGACTGACGCGGTTTCCTCCCACCTTAATTATTTCTTTTTTCCTTGACACCAAATAGATAAAACCATCCTGATCAACCTTAGCCATATCTCCGGTATAAAGCCAACCATCTCTCAAAACCTCTTTAGTACCTGCTGGATCGTTAAGATATCCCACCATGATATTATCGCCTTTTGCAACCAACTCTCCTACTTCTCCTATTTCACTAGGATCATTTTGTTCATTTAAAACCATCAAGGTTACGCCTGGAATTCCTTTGCCAATAGACCCAATCTTTGATTTTAAAAATTCAGGCGGCAGAAAAGACAATCGTGCAGTTGCTTCTGTCTGGCCATACATAACAATGAATTTAATATCCGGAAAAATCTCCATAAATTCTTCAATGAAAATATTTTGAAGTTTTCCGCCAGCTTGG
>DATFAW010000091.1:0-10945 GCA_035254165.1 Paludibacter sp. | reverse complement strand
ACCGTGTATAAACGATGTTTGTTTTACGATTTTAGAAATTATCAATCTGCTTCAAATTCGGATTTGCCAACAAATCGGAGGTTGGGATAGGAAACAAATTGTATTTGCTATCCACCGCTTTACCTGCAAGTGTATTTCCTTTCCATGCCCATAAGTAATCAGCAGTAGTGAGTTTGTTGTATCGTACTAAATCGGTTCTGCGTTGTGCTTCCCAGTAGAGCTCTCTCGCTCTTTCGTCAAGTATAAAGCTCAGCGTAAGTTGAGACTGAGCAATGTTACCCGAAGTACTCGCCGGATTATTAGCATAAGCACGTCCTCTCAGCTGATTGATATATCCCAGAGCAGTTGTGATGTCTCCACCGGTTCCACCTCTCAGTACAGCTTCGGCATAAATCAAATATATTTCGCCTAAACGGAATACAGGGAAATCAATATCGGACAAGTTGTTGTATTTGTTGGTTTGAACGATAGTGCTACCATCCCTTTTCAGGTTTCTGTATTTGTAACCTGAGTATCCATCAGTTTTAGCTGACATGCTGGTAACCTCCAGATTCTGTCCGGTAGTGTAAAACATAGCCCGTTTATCAGCTGTTGTGTCAGCTGTTGGGAAAAGACCGGCTATTTGTTGTGTAAATCTGAAATTACCCCAGCTATCCGACAATCCATTGACAGAAGCAGGAACTCCGGCTGCGCCAAGGGCTAAAAAGTTGGTTCCACCCCAGGTTGTTTCATCACTATTGTTGTAATTAATGGTGAAAATAAACTCGTTGGTATTTAAATTGTTGTCGCCAAGCATTAACCAGCTGTAGTGAGATTCCAAAGAATACCCTGAGCTGATAACTTTACTACTATAGGTTATTGCATCGGTATAATGGTCGGTACCGGTATAAATTTTTCCATTCAGATACATTCTGGCCAACAATGACCAATCAGCAGCTTTATCGGCTCTTCCCCATTCGTTTGTTTTCGGTGCAACTAAATCGGCCTCAATGTCCTTCAGTTCTTTTTCAATATAAAGGAATAAGTCTTTACGTTGAATCTGTTCCGGAGCTGCGCTAATGATAGTTTTCTCTGTCGGAAATGGAGGATTGCCATATAAGTCCATCATTACCCAATAGTAATAAGCACGCAAATATCTGGCTTCGGCACGAAACTGTTTAATGGTAGTGGCATCGGCACCGGTAAAACCTCTTGCTGCAATTTTCTCATCAGCCGATTCATTGATAAAATTATTACAATAGGTAATAGCTTTTAACGATACGGTATAAACCTTTTGTATGGCTGTTGCATCAGCACTCCATGCCAGTTGGTGATACACTCCTTCGCCATCAGAATTCCATGTGTTTACAGCTTCGTCGGTAGTGTATTCCTGCATGCTCCAGTAGCTGCGTAAAAAATCTCCGTAGGCCAGCGTTGAGTAGATGGATACAAGGCTTTGTTTGTAACCGGTCACCGAGCTGTAAAGTGCATTGTTGTTAATATCATTCGTTGGTAATTTGTCTAAATCACCGGTACACGAACTGGTACCTACTGCCAGTGCAGTGATTATGGTACAGAGCTTAATAGTGTTCTTAAATATATTGCTTTTCATATTCTTTTTATTGAAAGGTTAGAAATTAAGGTTCAATCCGATGGCAAAAACACGTGGAACCGGATAAGCATTTTGGGATCCCGAATTCGTTTCCGGATCCAGGCCGGTAAATTTAGTGATGGTAAATACATTTTGAACCGATGCATTTACTTTCAGTACAGCATTGCTATGCGGAAACAGTTTATCGAAAGTATATCCTATATAGGCATTGTCCATTTTCAGGAACGATGCGTTTTGCAAGTAGTAATCACTGTAGTCTTCATACTGATTGGCATTGCTGAATTTAGAGTTGTAATATGCTGTATTTACGTTCTCTGAGGTTCCCCAAATAGTGATTGCTTGTGTGTTGTCAACCGGTTTATAGAAAATATAATTTCCCAGGTTGGCATGAAGCGATGTACCTATGCTCCACTTTTTGTATTGGAGGTTGGTGCTGAATCCGAACATGTATTTCGGTATCGATGATTTGTTGCTTATATATCGGTCGGAAGCATTGATCAAACCGTCTTTATTTACATCCACCATCTGGTCTTCAATAGGATTACCGTTTTTATCGTAAACCTGATGATATAAATAGAAGGTATTACGGCTATAACCTACTGTGTTCACTAAAGTTTTGTCGCTGAAAAGACCTACGCCATTTCCGGTGTTGACACTTATTTTGGTAATCTTGTTTTGGTTGTAGGTAGCATTGAAACTTGCATCCCACGACAAATCTTTGGTTTGAAGAATTATTGCTTTTACATCAAACTCAATTCCCTTGTTTTCCATACTACCAATATTCATCAACATGGTTCCGGCATAGTTGAGACCAAGCGGAATAGTGATACTGTTTAATAAATCTTTTGTGTTTTTCTTGTATAAGTTTATACTACCGGTAATGCGGTGATCCAGAAAACCATAATCCAAACCAATGTTTGTTGTTGCTGTTTGTTCCCATTTTAGGTCGGGATTATAAACTACGGGTAAAATAGTATTATACGAAGTGTTTCCTACCGTGTATTTATACTCGTTAGTTCCGGTTGTATATAAAGGCAAACTATAGTAGTTCAATGCAACCTTATCTACAATAAGGTCTTGTTGCCCGGTAAGCCCGTATCCACCACGTAATTTCAAATCGGAAATCACTTTATTATCCTTCAAAAAGGCTTCGTCTTTTATTTTCCATGCAAGTGCTACCGATGGGAATACGCCCCAGCGGTTATTCGACCCAAAACGGGAAGAAGCATCATCGCGCACTGTTGCTGTCAGTAAGTATTTTTCGTTGAAAATATAATTTGCTCTTCCGTAAAAAGATACGATGGAATGACTTGGCTTGTCAACAGGGTAAGCCGGATCGCTGTTTTCAATTTTTACTCCGGCAGCATTGTAGGATGCATACGAATAATTTGTTGTCAGATAATCGTTGTATGAATATCCGGCCGTAACATCAAATTTACTTTTAGCCGATGGCAGTTCTTTTGAATAGAATAAATAAGATTCGAACAACTTGTTATTTACTTTTTGCGACGGATCGGCATTGTAGGTAGATCCTCCGGCTACATTCGTAGCAAAATAATTGGCCGGCGTGGAATAAGTATGTGCTTTTTTCGACACATCATATCCGGCATTTACGTTGATATGCAAGTCAGGCAGGAAATGCAAACTATAATCGAGTTGTATGTTTCCTACACTTCTGTATGTCTTATTTCTATCTTCAACTTGTTCGAGCATGCTCACCGGATTAATAATGGTAAGAGCCGGATTGGATTGGAACTGGGTATACTGATAATATCCACCAAAAGTCTGATCGGTTACATGCACCGGTTGGGTTGGGTCAAAATAGGTTGCAGCCCAAATGGCGCTTTCGTTAGCCACACGTTCGTTTTCGTACGATCCTTTTGCATTTACGTTTACTTTCAAATGGTTGTTGAAATAAGTAGGATTCAAACTTAAAGAGACTGTGGCTCTTTTGTAATTTCCTGTTTTCAGAATGCCATCCTGATCCAGGTAACTACCTGAAATACGATATGGAAGAGATTTGTAGGCTCCACTGATGCTTAAGTTATAGTCGTGTGCCAGGGCAGTCTGAAAAATTTCTTTTTGCCAATCGGTACTGGCTGTTCCCGGAGCTGTAGAACTCTTACCTAACTGAGTCACAAGCGTACGGTATTGATCGCCTGATAGTACGGAAGTTTCTTTTTGTAGCGTTGAAACTCTTACATTGGACGAAAAGTCCACTTGCATTTTTCCTTTATGTCCTTTTTTGGTGGTGATAAGGATTACACCGTTGGATGCTCTGGAACCGTAAATAGCTGTTGCAGATGCATCTTTTAGAACCGTAAAGTTTTCGATGTCGTTGGGGTTGAGTTGGCTAAGCATACCCGGTCCGCCATTCCATCCTTCAACCGGGACATTATCAATAACGATCAAGGGATCATTGCTTGCCGATAAGGAAGCACCGCCCTGAATTAAGAATGAGCTTCCGGCCCCCGGTTTTCCACTGGAAGGCAACACCTGCACGCCGGCGATTTTACTGGCTATTAAACCTTCAGCGTTTGTGCTTGGTCCTTTTTGAAAGTCCTTTGAGCTTACAGAAGATATATTACCGGTTAAATCTTTGGTCTTTCGTGTTCCATAACCTACAACAACTACTTCCTCCATATTGGTGGATGCAGGTTTTAATTGCAGGCTGATAACGCTTTTGCCAGCTACCGGCACACTTTGAGATTCATAACCTATGTACGAGAACACAAGTGTTGTTTTTCCGGCTGGAAGCATAATAGAATACTTTCCATCCACATCGGTAATACTTGCAGCGGTTGTTCCGGGAACTAAAACGCTGACACCGGGTAGGGTCATCCCTGTTTCGTCTTTTACCGTACCGCTAATCTTTTTTTGATTTGCTGGCTGCTGGGCCGAGAGATCTGCTACTCCGATAATGTTTGGAGCATACAGCATTACTACCATCATTATTGCCATTCGAAAATGACTCAGATGTCTTAAATAAGTGTTTTTTCTCATGATTTTTTTTGTGTTTTGTTTTGGTATGTATGAAAGAACTCTGGCTACCATTAATGGCTGACAGAATTCTCCTTTCTACTTCACAAATATAGATAAATTGAAGTCTCTGATTTAAGCACAAATAGGACAAACAGCAGAACAAAACAGACAAAATATTATCTTTGTAATAATCTTGTAATTGTGTAATCGAGTTGTTACCAGTGTATTGTTTGTTTTTTTGTGATGTGTAATCTAAAATAGAAAAGCCGGGAGAGGAAGAAATGATAGAAATGTTTTTTACAATGAAGTGGAAGATCCGGCAATCAAAAGTTGAGGACTCCAGCAATCTGAAGTCCTCAAAGAACAAAGTTTATTGTCCGAAATGTTATTCCATAAACTGCTTCGGAGTCTTGCCGTATTTAGCATGAAAGCACTTTGAAAAATAAGAATAGTTGGAGAATCCAACCAGGTACATAACCTCTGCCACCGAGAATTTTTTTTGCGCCAGTAGCATGGCTGCTTTTTTCATTCGGATGGATCGTATATAATCCACGGGTGTGAGTCCGGTGAGTTGTTTGATTTTTCGGTAGATCTGTTTGGTGCTGATGCCTGATTTCTCACTGAGGGCATTTACACTCAAATCGGTATCGGCTACTTTGTCTTCAATGATTTTGGTAATGTTGGCCAACCATTTTTCGTCCCATGATTCTGCTTCGATCTCTTTTGGCGTAGACAATACTTCCAAACGCAGGTTATCTTCCATGCGTTGTTTTGTTCCTATGAGCTGTTGAATACGTAGCATGAGCAGGTTGGTGTCGAAAGGTTTCGACATAAAGGCATTTATTCCCAGTTCGATGCTTTTCTTTTCAGTCAGTTTATCGTCCTTAGCCGTAAGCATAATGATAGGTACCAACGCCAAATCCTTATTCTTGCGCAGCAGGCTGCACATGTCCAGGCCATTCATTACCGGCATCATCACGTCGGCAATAATCAAATCGGGCGTATTTTTGATAGCTTCGTCCAATCCTATTTTACCATTGTGGGCCACCAGGCAGCGGTATTTATGTTTGAGGGATTCAAAAATAAACTCACTGACCTCGATATTATCTTCGACTATCAGGATTGTCGGTTTATCATTATGCAAACCGGCATCTGTTTCCGGATTAATGTTTACTGACGAGCTAAGCATGGTTTGATTTTCAAGTACAGGCAATTCCAACGTAATGCTCGTACCTTTATTTTCTTCCGACGTGATCCGGATAGTTCCGTGGTGCAATTCCACCTGGTTTTTTACCAGGTATAGCCCAATTCCACTGCCTACTTTGTCATTGGCTGTTTTACGCGACTGGAAGAAACGGTCGAATACAAAGGGCAGGTCTTCCGCCGGGATGCCAATGCCATTGTCTGTTATCCTGACGATTAATAACTTGTCATTATCTTCCGAACGTTGTATTTCGAGGGTGATAGTACCACCCTGGTTGGAAAACTTACAGGCATTTGATATCAGGTTGTTCAATACCGATTCCATTTTCAATACGTCGATGCTTACTAACGCAGTGTCCGGTTCGGAAATAAAACTGCTCGTCAGGTTTTTGGCCTGAAATGCCTCTTCGTATACTGAAAAAATGCCGCGGGCAAACTCAATGAACTCTACCTGCGAATAGATTAGATTGGTATCGACGGACCCATCGAAACGCTCAAAACCAATTACCTGTTGGATCAGGGCATTCAGCCGGAGGGCATTTTGCTGAATCGTGGTTAATTGCTTTTTGAGCAAAGGATTCTTCGTTTCAATCAGCAGTTTACTTACCGGAGCAATAATGAGGCTCAAAGGTGTTTTAAACTCATGCGACACATTGGTGAAAAAGTCAATCTTCATGTTCGACAATTCCAGCGATTTTTCCTTCTCGATGCGTTCAATTTTAGTGCGGTGTTTTTCCCGGTAATAATTAAGAATCCATATCAGGAATCCGAAAATCAAAATGGCATAGAGCACTTGGGCCCAGACACTGTAGTACCACGGAGGATGGATAACCAGTTGGAAATCGAGTGACGATAGGGGCGTTATACCTTCAGGATTAAGCCTGCCGATAGTTAGTTTATACGTGCCGGGTGCCAGGTTATTATACGAAATCCGGTTGGAGCTGGGTTTTACGGTACGCCATTCAGTGTCGACACCTTTCAGCTGATAAACGTATTTGTTATCTTCTTCTTGCGAAAAACTTAAATCCGAGAATTCGAGAGTCACGTTGTTTTGGTTGTAGGGAAGCGCCAGCTCTCCGGCAAAACGGATACTTTTCCCCTCGTAATCCAGACCCGGCTGAAACAACCGGTCGTTGACATACAAAGCTGTTAGTACCAGTGCGGGATTGGTGTTTTTTTCGTTGATGATGGAAGGCGAAAATACCACCAACCCATCTACGCCGCCCAGGTAAATTTCCCGGCGGAAAGCATCGTAAAAGCTGGAGGTGAAAGGCTTATTGGCAACTTTGATGTATTGTATCTTCAGGGTCTTTTTATCTAAGGCAAAGGTTCCGTCGGAAGTGGTAATCCAGATACGATTATTTTCTTCGGTCAACAGGTTGATGCGCGTATTCTTGAATCCATCATATTGAATAAACTGCATTTGGTTTGTACGCGGATTAATTCTGGTTAACCCACCGAAAAAGCCTACCCAAATAAAACCTTCCTTGTCGCAGATAAGGCAATTGGCATTTCCGTTTGTCTGGCTTTGGGAGTCGGAGAATACCGGAAACTTGCTGACAACACCCGTTTTCGTATTTATTTTATTGATTCCGCTGTTGTAAGTCAATGCCCATACATTGCCTTGCAGGTCGGGCAACACGCTATTGATAAAATTGTCCGACAGTCCGTTTTTGCCCGTTTTTTTGTAGAAGTTCTGTTCGGCAACATAAAAGCCGGAGGTCGTTTTGATTAATTTGGCTTTATCCACTACAAAGATACCTCCCAGGCAGCTGGCTATCCAAAGTCGCCCTTGTTTATCTTCGAACAGCTGGTAAGCCCAGTTGGCATTGCGGGTTCGGGTGCTATCTACTATATTGTAATGAATGAACTGCCGTGTGCGGTAGTCGTATCGGTTTATGCTGCCGTCGGTGGCTACCCATAGGTTATGATCTTTATCTTCGTAAATGCAGCGGATGCGATTGTGCGAAATAGGATAACGGGCATCACCCATCCGGTACCAAATGCAGGTTTTGGAGTCGGGCGAAGTAAAGATCAGGCCGTTGTTGCCGCCATACCAAAAGTTATGACGCGAGTCTCTGAAGATGGATTGCATCTGATTTCCATCGCCTATTCCTGTGATTTGCGAAATGGGGGTGTACCGGTAGGTTTTGTTATATCTGAATAAGGAAACTCCATAATCTGTCCCGAACCACGCGTTTTTCTCCCGGTCTACTAATATACTCCAGACAATATTATTGGTCAATGACTTGCCGTAGCGCGAGTCGTGGACGATGTGTTTGAGCAAATGTTGTTCTTTATTGTACAGGTATAATCCGTTATCGGTTCCCAACAGCAAGTTTTGGTTCTGATCCAGGGCCAGTGATTTAATCGAATTGCCGGTAAATTCACCAATGCGTTCTACTGATTTTGTTTGCGGAATGTATTTGAACAGATAACCTTCGGCACCTACCCAAATGCAATTCCTGATGGGATCTTCCAGCAGCGAATTTACCAATAAGCTGTTTTTGAAAGATTGCACCGGAAGTTCAATCTTCTGGAAGCGCGTTGCACCGGGGCTGAGATAGCACAGGCCGTTATAGGTTCCCACAAACAACGTGTTTTGTTTTGATCTGAGGATGGAATAAATGGTATGGTTCGGAATGCCCGAACTGATTGTGTTCAGTTGGCGGGTCTTGATATTATATTGATATAAGCCGTTCAACGATCCTATCCACAACCGGTCGCCTGCCAACACCAGCGAACGGACATCCGACGGAAATACAACCGGCGATTTTTCGTAACTGTCGGTTTCCAGGTTATAAATCAATATGCCGTTATCGGAACCCAGGCATAGGTGGTTGGAGTCGAGCAGTATTCCGCAGTTTATCCTTGTGTTGGATGGATTTTTATTCTCGGTAAAAGGGAAAAGATGCCGCTGCATGGTGTAGCCGTTGTAACAGAACAATCCTTTATCGGACCCCATCCAGATTAAACCTTGCTTGTCCTGGATAAAACAGTTGATAACCGAAGCATCAGAATTCAGGTACACATTGTCGAACTCGCGGTAACCATCCGATTGTGCCGTGGCAAACTGCCCGGCACACCAACAGGCTATCAATAGGTATATGCTGAAACGATACTTGATACTCATCTTCTTTTTTGCGAAATAGAAATCTTAAACCTGGCTTATGTACTTATTCTTTCGTGGCAAAGATAGGTCAATTTTTGAATAACATTGCTTTATTAGTTTCTATCTTTGCCTTAATAAATAACAACAAACCCCACAAAGTATGAAGTCTTTGCAGGGTTTGAATTGGGTTGGGAGCCGGGGCACGATGAACTATTGAGGTTGTATCAAAAGCACGCAAATTACGTAAATAACACAAATCTTCGCAAATGGTTACTTGTATTTCATTCTAATTGTTTGATTGCTATCCAACTAAAATTGTGTTGATTTGCGCCATTTGTGTTATTTGCGTTCAAAAAGATTTTTGAAACATACCCGGAAAAATCAGGCTTTGGACGTGATATGATCTTCGGCGCTGGTATCTTTACCGTTTTTGCGACGGGTTTCACGGGCTTTCAATTCGGTTTTGTAATGCGATATATGTTCGTTCAGTTTCAAAGCAGGTGTTTTATAATCAACTCCCTCGTATTCCACGCTGCAAAATTCAAAAGCATCGAAAAAAGTAGTGAGTGCTTCGTCCATTTCTGAACGGATGGCATGCGCATCAATTGCTTCTGTTTCGGCATTTGTTTCGGTACGCAATATGTATTTCGACGCAAATTCGGTATTTGCAGCACGCAATTCGTCAATAAATACCATTAAGTTCAGCGCTGAAAGAGCTGCCAATATTTCCGGGGAGGCGGTTATATCGCTCAGGAAATCATTTATTCGTTTGGTTTTTGAATTCTGAACGTCGCCGACAATGTCCCGCCCGTGCTTATCCAGCAGCCTGTTCATCACCTCCAGATGAGGCGCAAATGATTTTAACCCTGAATTTCCCAGGTTCTTGACCTGTTTCACCAGCGCATTGAAAATCTGGCTTCGCAGCACATCCAATTGGTGGATCAGGTTGCTGTATGCACTGCTTTGTTCTTGTGCTTTCACCTTTTCGAGTTCCGGAACCAGGGCTAAGATCTTGTCAAACGATTTTCTCAGGTGCAATAAGTCTGCATCAAACTTTAAAAAGATTGCCACTAATTGACTGACGAACATGCTGTACTCGCTGTTACGGAGGTGACTTAATCTTATACGAAAAATTAAAACTTTCATAAATAATAAAATTGTATGGGTTAATAATAGTAATATTTAAAACAAAGATAAAGTTAAGTTTTAAATTAAAGAAAAAATCGCCTGACTTTTTTTAGACAAAACGCATTTTTTTTATACTAATGATTATTGGCGATTATCCATTCGCCGTCACAAGGAGTTTGCGTCCAATGCGGAGTCATGTTTTTATATTTCAAATGTTCCATCGCCCCGGGGCGAACGGTACTTTATTTTCACAAATGCCCCATCGCCCCGGGCGAACGGTATATAATTTTAAGGAATGTACAATCGCTCGAGGCGAACGGCGTATGTTTTTAAGAAATGTGCAATCGCCCGGGGACGAAACGGCATTTTTTTTTCAAAACCTGCTTTCGCCCGGGGCGGTGGGGCAATATTATTTTAAAGAGTGCTTTCGCCCCGGGCGGCGGTGGAGTGGGATGTGTTTGCGGTGGAGAAGGAGGGAGGGCGTGCGATTACGGAAATTATTTAAACGGATAATCACATTTTTCTACTAGAACTTTTTCTAATCCATTTGACTGACATATTTTTTTAAATGAATCAAATCCTTTCGCTACTGGGCCAAAATAAACTTTATCTATATATTCTTTCTCGATAGCTAAATAGTCAATATATCCATTACTTGTGATTCTTTCTACTGAAATAATTCTACATTCTTGTTCTTCTTTAAATGCAGCATGCTTGACAAAATATTTAAGTTCCAAAAATAACTCACAAAGAGTGGTTTTTTCTAACTTTTGTTGATTAATTATTTCGGATAATTTAGCAATATCTTTTTTTATGTCTCTTAGTTTATTGTTAGTGTAAATCTTGTATTCTTTATATCTTTCTTCAATATTATCAATGTTATTAATGTTTTCCCTATAGAACATATCTTCATCTTTTTGTCCGATTGA
>DATFAW010000090.1:0-3140 GCA_035254165.1 Paludibacter sp. | reverse complement strand
CTTAAATTATTAACATTATTCATTTTTTTCAAAATCTTACCTGCGTATTTATTGACAAAACTCGCGGGTCTTAAACTTGAATGTATGAAGGATCTTGCAATATTGAAATCCGACTCGTGGTTGGCCCCTTATGCCAATGCTATAAACGGTCGTTACGAGTATTTTGAAAGTGTAGAAAAAAAATTGATTGCCGACGGACAGACTTTATCAAGTTTCGCTACTGGTTATCTGTATTTTGGTCTGCACAGGTTATCGGATGGTTGGGTGTTCCGGGAATGGGCGCCAAATGCTACAGCCATCTTTTTAATTGGCGATTTCAATAATTGGCAGCGACATCCCGACTATCAGTTAAAAAAAATGCAAAATGGAATCTGGGAAATTCGTTTGCCCGATTATGCCATTGCACATTCGCAACTATATAAACTATTGGTCGAATGGGAAGGTGGAAGCGGAGAACGCATTCCAGCCTGGGCACGACGGGTGGTTCAGGATGACTATACCAAAATTTTTAGCGCACAGGTTTGGAGTCCTTTTCAACCCTATGTTTTCAAAAATGTCAATTTCAAGCCCAATACCGACCCGCTCCTGATTTACGAATGCCATATTGGCATGTCCAGCTCTCAGGAAAAAGTTTCCACCTACGAAGAGTTCCGCACAACAGTTCTACCCCGCGTTCACCGTGCCGGATATAATTGCATCCAAATAATGGCCATTCAGGAACATCCCTATTATGGTTCGTTTGGTTATCATGTTTCCAGCTTTTTTGCTGCGTCATCGCGATTTGGAACGCCCGAAGAACTTAAGCATCTGATTGACGATGCTCATGGTCTGGGTATTTCAGTGATTATGGACATTGTTCATTCTCACGCCGTTCGCAACGAAATAGAAGGCTTGGGACGTTTTGATGGAACACCTTATCAATATTTCCATGGTGGCTCACGTCGCGAACACCCAGCCTGGGATTCGCTTTGTTTCGATTACGCCAAGCCGTCGGTGCTTCACTTTTTGCTTTCCAATTGCAAATTCTGGTTGGAAGAATATAAGTTTGATGGTTATCGTTTTGATGGCGTAACTTCTATGCTTTATCGCAGCCATGGCTTGGGCGAAGACTTTAGTGGTTACGATTCATATTACAATCTCAATCAGGATGGCGATGCCATTTGTTACCTGACGTTGGCCAATAAACTGATTCACGAAGTAAACCCGAATGCCATTACGGTGGCTGAGGAAGTAAGCGGAATGCCTGGTTTGGCAACAAAGGTTGAGGACGGCGGTATTGGTTTCGATTACCGCATGGCTATGGGAATTCCGGATTTCTGGATTAAGATGATCAAAGAAGTAAAAGATGAAGACTGGAAAGTGGGTCACATTTTATGGGAGTTGACCAATCGTCGGTCTGATGAAAAAACGATTAGTTACGCCGAAAGTCACGATCAGGCCTTGGTTGGCGATAAAACAATCATATTCCGCCTGGTAGATTCCGAAATGTATTGGCACATGCAGCGTGGAGACAGCACACTGGTTGTTGACCGTGGTGTAGCACTGCACAAAATGATTCGACTTATTACTGCTTCTACTATAAATGGCGGTTACCTGAACTTTATGGGTAACGAGTTTGGTCATCCGGAATGGATTGATTTTCCTCGCGAAGGAAACGGCTGGTCGCATAAATATGCCCGTCGTCAATGGGGATTGGTTGATAATGAAAAATTCCTTTATAATGCTTTGGGTGAGTTCGACCGCGCTATGATTAATTTGATTAACTCTGTTCCGCTGTTTAATGAAACTCCGGTTCAGCAACTTTGGGATAACGAAGGCGATCAAGTGCTTGCTTACCAGCGTGGTGATTTTGTGTTTGTATTTAATTTTAATGGCACAAAATCGTTTACTGATTATGGAATCCTGGCTGATCGGGGAAGTTATAAAATAGTGCTTAACTCTGACAAATCCATTTTTGGTGGATTCAACTTGATCGATGAAAGTATTACACATATAACATTACCAGAACCCAAAGATCCTTCAGGCAAGGATTGGTTGAAGCTTTACATTCCTGCCCGTACGGCATTTGTGTTGAAGAAACAATAAAGTAAAAGTTAACAAGTAATATCATCTTACTTTTCAGCAATACCGTAGTATAAAACAAATCGGCTGGATATCAAATTGATGTCCAGCCGATTTCATTTCTAATCTATTTGATAATTATTCTTTTACTTCGAAAAAACTGAAGTTTACATTCCCATAATTCCTGTGGTCGACAAAATTTGGGTGATTGGTAAAGTCTGTTTTTGCAGAATGTTCTAACACAAAAAGTCCATCGGCTTTGAGTAAGTTTTGTTTGAATATCAAGTCCGGTATTTCGGCAATTTTATCCAGTTCGTAAGGCGGATCGGCAAAAATCATATCAAATTGCGTGTGGCAACTGGCGATGAATTTGAAAACATCGGTTTTCAAAAGCGACAGGTTGGTGATTTTTAATTCGGTGCAAATTTTGCGGATAAAGTTGCAGTGGCGGTCATTTTGTTCAATGCTGATAACGCTTTTGCAATCGCGTGACACAAATTCAATACTGATACTGCCGGTGCCGGCAAATAAATCGAGCACATCAATTCCCTCAAGGTCAATTCGGTTGTTCAATAAATTAAATAAACCTTCTTTGGCAAAATCGGTTGTAGGCCGAGCAGTTATATTGCTTGGTGCACTGATTCTCCGCCCTTTATATTTTCCACTAATTATTCTCATGAATCTGTTTTTTTATATTTCCTCTTCTTACTACTCATTTCTCACTACTAACTATTTACTTCCAGGTATTTTTCCAATGTACTTTGCAATTCAGGCTTTTTCTCAGCATTAAACAATCTTACCTTACATTTTTCTGTGTCGATGGATAGTTGGTCTATGATATTGAGCGTATGATAGGTGAAATCTTCGGCTGTTTGATACGAAAAACTGTTTAACAAATGAAGCTTTCCATTTTTAAACACAATTACATCCATCATCTTGGGTCGTGTCCAGATAAAAATTGAATTTTCGTGCTGCGTTTTGACCCGGGTCGATAGAAAGTAGCTTAAGTGTTGCTCAATAATTGTGTTTGGGAATAATTGACTTAAAGCTGTTTGAATTGTCTTGGGTATGGCAAAAAC
>DATFAW010000089.1:0-4110 GCA_035254165.1 Paludibacter sp. | reverse complement strand
ATATCTTGTCCGTTTACGTAGTTTGATGTTATTTGAACAATGGCACTAGCCATATTTATATTATCTACATCGGTCACTGTAATGCTGGAAGTTATGGCGACCGCTCCCGTATTTTCAGTATAGTATATTGCTGTTCCCTCTACTGTCGCCAGCACAGGAGCATTATTTACAGCTGCAACAGTAATATCTCGTGTTTGTGTGTTCGAGTCTATGCTTCCGTCATTGACGGTATACGTCACCGTCCGTGTTAAAGCTGTAGGGTTTTGGGAAGTATTAGTATAAGTAACGCTTCTCAAAGCGGTTTCATAATTCGCCTTGGTTGCAGAGCCGCTCAGATTTAGTACTCCAGTCGCAGTAATCCAACTTCCTGTTATGCCGTTTTGATTAGTAAATGCCAGAATATCTTGTCCGTTTACGTAGTTTGATGTTATTTGAACAATGGCACTAGCCATATTTGTATTATCCACATCGGTCACTGTAATGCTGGAAGTTATGGCAACCGCTCCGTCGTTTTCTGTGTACCCTAATGGTGTACCCTCGATTGCACCCAATACTGGTGAGGCATTCTGAGTTGATCCTGTGATAGATAAACCTAATAGCAATGCTGTGAAGAGTAATTTCTTCCCTCTTCTTGCTATTTGAGGCGCTAAAAACTTGGCGGATAAATCCATAATTCTTATTTGATGAAGTTGCAGTAAATCTACAAACCGAATGTTTACATATTTTTTGAATTGAAGAAAGAAAAGGTAATATGCATTATAAACAATAAAAAAAATATTATGTTTGAATCCTTTTCTTTTTAGTATATGGATGGTGTGAAAAGTAAAGGTAAGAATTAAGTTTTAGGGGCTGATTTTACGTTTTTGTACTGGATTTTAATTAAGATATTGGCAAATAAGGGGTTGGTACTTTTTTGAGGTTTATATAATAGCTTGAAATAAAATGAAATATGCTTTTTGACGAATCTTAGTTTGATATATTTGAGAATGCAACAACATGACTTTGTAGTACTAAAATGCAGAAGAGACGATAATAATATCGTCTCTTCTGCATTAATAGGGTGTATTGGACAGATTTATTTATACATCCGTTCACGTATAGCTTTAATGTCTTCTGAAGTTACATAGTCATCGTAATCCATTTGTTTGTCGATAATTCCGCGAGGTGTCAGTTCAATAATACGGTTACAAACGGTCTGAATAAATTCACGGTCATGCGAAGCCATCAGTACATTGCCTTTGAAGTTTATTAAAGTATTGTTAAATGCTTGAATTGATTCCAAATCCAGGTGGTTAGCAGGGGAATCCAGTATCATAACATTGGCATTGCGAAGCATCATACGTGAAATCATACAGCGCATTTTTTCACCTCCTGAAAGTACACTTGCTTTTTTGTAGATTTCTTCACCTGCAAAGAGCATTTTGCCCAAATAGCCACGAATAAATGCTTCGGTGGTGTCGGTAGAGAACTGGCCTAACCAATCGACCAATTTCAAATCTGTATTGAAAAATTCCGAATTGTCGAGTGGCAAATAGGCATGCGTAATAGTTATGCCCCAATTGTATGTTCCTTCATGTGCTTTGTCATGGTCGTTGATGATTTCAAAGAAAGCTGTCATAGCCCGTGGATCTTTTGATAAAAAGATGATCTTATCGTTTTTCTCCACATTGAAGTTTACATCTTTGAATAAAACAGTTCCATCTTCAGCGGTTTTACCTAGTCCGGCAATTTCCAATACCATGTTTCCCGGTTCGCGTTCCGGTGTAAAAATGATTCCGGGGTATTTACGTGTGGATGGTTGGATTTCTTCGATATTTAGCTTTTCAAGCATTTTCTTACGGCTGGTAGCTTGTTTCGATTTAGCCACATTGGCACTAAATCTGCGAATAAACTCTTCCAGTTCCTTTTTCTTTTCTTCGGCTTTCTTATTCTGATTTTGTTGCTGGCGGAGTGCTAACTGGCTGGATTCGTACCAAAAAGAATAGTTTCCTGAGAAAAGTTGTACTTTCCCAAAGTCAATATCCACCGTGTGCGTACTTACTGCATCGAGGAAGTGACGGTCATGCGAAACAACCAATACGGTGTTTTCGTAATTCGCCAGATAATTTTCAAGCCACATTACTGTGTCCACATCCAAGTCGTTGGTAGGCTCATCAAGTAGTAGATTGTCAGGCTTCCCGAAAAGTGCACGGGCCAGCAAAACCCGTACTTTTTCCATTCCGCTGAGATCCTTCATTAGTTGGTAATGCAAATCTTCTTTGATTCCCAATCCACTCAACAGGGTTGCTGCATCACTTTCGGCATTCCAACCGTTCATTTCGGAGAATTTTTCTTCCAGTTCGGAAGCCCGTATGCCATCAGCATCCGAAAAGTCTTCTTTCAGATAAATAGCATCTTTTTCGTTTTTTACTTCCCAAAGTACATCATGACCCATCATTACAGTGTCAATTACTGTAAATTCATCGAATTCAAAGTGATCTTGTTTTAATACAGAGAGCCGCTCGCCCGGGCCAAACTGAACATTTCCTCGGGTAGCTTCAAGGTCACCGCTTAGCATTCGGATAAGTGTGGACTTTCCGGCACCGTTGGCACCAATAATTCCATAGCAATTGCCCGCAGTAAATTTTAGATTTACATCAGAGAATAAAACACGTTTGCCAAATTGAATGGCCAGATTAGATACAGTGATCATTTTTTTAGGAGTTTGAAAAGTTTGAGAGGTTTGGGGTTTTATGGAAATAGAGCATGCTTTATCTTCCCAAGTGATTAAAACAAAGAATAGAACAAGTCTGTTTTTACAGGCTCGCTCTATTCTTGTAATTTATTTCAACGTTGAGTTTTTTTAGAAATAATTATTCAATAATCCCCAGAGTACGGGCATCTCTTGAGATTTTCTCAATTGATTCGTCGATCTGATCGAAAGTGTGCGTTGCCATCAATGAATAGCGAATCAGTGTATCTTCCGAACGTACTGCCGGAGAAACAACTGGATTTACAAATACACCATCATCCATCAACATACGTGTCAGTTTAAAAGTATTTGTATTGTCGCGAACATAAAGTGGAATAATCGGTGTTTCTGTAGGGCCGATTTCAAACCCAGCTTTCAAAAATCCTTCTTTAGCGCGGTTTGTATTTGCCCACAAAGCATCTTTACGCCATGTTTCTTCGGCCATTACATCCAAAGCAGCTAATACACAACCAGTTGAAGCAGGTGTGATTGAGGCGCTAAAGATCAACGTCCGTGAATTATGTTTTAAATAATTAATGATATTATTGTCAGAAGCAACGAATCCGCCAATGGTTCCAAGTGATTTACTGAATGTTCCCATAATCAGGTCTACATCTTTCGATACTCCAAAATGTTCACAAATACCAGCTCCTGTTTTTCCAAACACACCTAATGAATGTGCTTCGTCAACATAGATTGATGCATTGTATTTTTTTGAAAGTTCAACAATTTCCGGTAATTTGGCAACATCGCCTTCCATACTGAAAACACCGTCTACTACGATAAGTTTTAGTTTGTCTGGTTCGCATTTTTGAAGTAATTTTTCTAAAGCATCCATATCGTTGTGACGATATTTCAGTTGTTTAGAAAATGACAAACGTTTTCCTTCAATGATTGAAGCGTGGTCGAATTCATCAAAAATCAAATAATCTTCACGTCCGGTAACACATGGCACTACGCCCGAATTAACAGTAAAGCCCGTTGCATAAACTAATGCAGCTTCTTTGTGAACCAATTTAGCTAAACGTTCTTCCAATTCAAGGTGAATGTCCAACGTTCCATTCAAAAAACGCGATCCGGCACAACCGGTTCCATATTTTTCAATAGCTTTAATTGAAGCTTCTTTTAAACGAGGGTGGTTTGTAAGTCCCAAATAGCTGTTTGAACCAAACATCAATACTCGTTTACCATCAATTGTTACAACTGTATCTTGATCGGATTCGATGGGACGAAAATAAGGGTAAACGCCCATTGCTTTTGCTTGTTGGGGCGCATCATACTGCCCCAACACATCACTTAGTTGACTCATAAATTTATGTGTTTGTAAATAAAAACGGCTGCAAAGATACAAAAATTATTATGAAAATATGCACTTTTTT
>DATFAW010000088.1:0-4070 GCA_035254165.1 Paludibacter sp. | reverse complement strand
ATAAAAGAGCTTATTACTCGGGCAAAGGTTACAGAGCAGGGATTTTACAAATCACTGGAAAATAATTCAATGGGAATAAAAACGATTGCTAAGATTGCGGAGATTTTGGGAGTTACAATTTCTGAGTTGATCAGTGACAGTGCAATAAAATCAAAATACGAGACACACAAAAATAGTTTAGTAGAAAGTCCGGTACAAATATATAATCCTCCTGAAGAAAAGGATCAACTTTATAAAATCATGTACGAACAGCAGGTAGAAATCACAAATCAGCAGAAAGAAATAATAGAGCTAACTAAAAAGTGTGAAAGCCTAAAAAATGCTTCTGAAATCAAAAAGGATGCCAAAGCAGGCTAATTCTGCGAATATTGAGAAAAGAAACATATTACTAACAAGCTATATAATAACAGCATACATTTAAAATACCTGAATTATTATAGCCGGAGACAGACGAATAAACGAAATAGACTGTAATAATCAGTCATTGCATCAGACGTTTGTATAAAAGTAGAGTTTTCCTCCAGCTCCACAAAAAAAAAAAGAAAACGAGGCTGTCTCAAAAGTCTTTTTAGAAGGCAAATGACACAAAACGCGCAAACCAACACAGTCTTATAAAACTATAATTCAGCGAATTATATTCAGCTTCACAAATCTTATTTGCGAAAATTTGTGATGTGTGTGTTATTTGCGTGCTTTTAATGCAACCCCATTTTTTCTAAAAGAATTTAAGGATTACCGGGCAATACGTTAATAACAGATAATGTATTGACGAACTAAGACTGATTATAGCAGTTAAATGCTGAAAAAAATCTATCTTTGCTTCCGAAAAAAAGTTATATAATTTTTCATCTCCTACAATATGAAATCAGTATTAAAATTTTATTTTATCATCGCTTTATTAGCCGTAGTTTGTACTGCAGGTGCTCAAACAACTTACCGCTTAGAAATCGGCTACAACAATCCCAAGCGTTATTTCGGTTCAGAGGGCAGTGCATCTAATTTCAAAGGAATGTCAACTTATTTTAACGGCATAAAACTTGGAGGAACTGCCGAGTTTAAGTTGAAAAACAATTTCAGCTTATTGACAGGTGTTCTTTATAACTATGTATATTCTGACAACCTTCAAGGTTATCCAAACTCAACTGACGTAAGTTATGCTATTCATGGTCATTTCCTGGACATTCCGGCTCGGGCGGTTTATACGCTTCCGTTATCTAAATCGCTGAAGGTATTTGGTTTTGCAGGTCCAAATTTCAACATAGGCTTATCTCAAACGATGAAAATCACGTCTACCGTCAGCTACATTCCTTCTGAAAATTCAGACTTATATAAAGACGACATCTTGAACAGAGTCAATCTGCAAATCGGACTTGGTGGTGGTATTCAATGGAAAAAATATCAGATAAAAGCCACTTATGATTTTGGTTTAAATAACTTGAACAAAACCGGATCGGGCAATTTACATCAAAAAGGTTGGTATTTTTCAGTAGCATACGATTTTTAAGTATAATATTATTGCAGGAAATGACTAAACCCGCTGTATGGATTTAGTCATTTTTTTTAAACGAAAAAAACCAACAAATCGCTCATAAGGCATTAATTTAAACCAAAATATCAATAATAATCGTTCATTATTAATTATTAATTGATTAGTTGACGTTAATTTATAGGATAATGATTATTTTTGCAGATAATTCGGTCACACATTGAACATAAAATGCAACTTTACAAAATATACCTTGAACATCCAATCATCTGCACAGATAGTCGCATCTGTCCACCCGACTCACTTTTCTTTGCATTAAAAGGAGATAATTTCAATGCAAATGCCTTTGCACTTGCAGCACTGGAAAAAGGCTGTGCTTATGCAATCATAGACGAAGCTAAATATGCAATAGATGAACGATTTATATTGGTAGAAAATGTATTGGAAAGTTTGCAGCAATTAGCTACTTACCATCGAAAACAATTAGGAACCCGAATTATTGGAATTACCGGTACAAATGGAAAAACCACTACCAAAGAATTAATTGCAGCTGTACTGAAAGAAAAATATAACGTACTTTTCACGCAAGGCAATCTAAATAATCACATTGGAGTTCCGTTAACATTACTTCAACTCAAACCGGAACATCAAATTGCGGTTATTGAAATGGGAGCAAATCACCCGAAAGAAATAACAGCGTTAGCTGAAATTACCTGTCCGGATTATGGTATTATTACCAATGTTGGAATGGCACACCTTGAAGGCTTTGGATCTTTCGAAGGAGTAAAAAAGACAAAATCTGAACTTTACGATTATATTTTTGAACACGGAGAAACAATCTTCATAAACAAGGATAATAAAAACCTGATGGAAATGGCCACTAAAATAGGTTTTACTATCGGCAAAAGCAGAGTACAGACTTACAGCTTAGATCCAAAAAATACAGGATGTCATGTTTATGGTCAGATTACCGAATGTTCGCCATTTCTAAAAATGCAATGTAAGATTGATAATCTTGAAACAGTACAGATAAATACACAGTTAATTGGTGCATATAATGCAGAAAATGTTTTGGCAGCAGTTACTATTGGCAAGTTTTTTGGTATAGAAGCTGAGAATATTAAAACGGGGCTGGAAAAATATGTACCACAAAACAATCGATCGCAACTTACTGTTACAAAACATAATAAATTGATTGTGGATACTTACAACGCAAATCCAACCAGTATGAGCGCTGCCATTTTAAATTTTGCTCAAATGGATACAAAAGCTAAAACCCTTATTTTGGGAGACATGCTGGAACTAGGAGAACAAAGTGGTATTGAACATCAAAATATAATTGATTTACTACAGCGAAACAAGTTTGAAAATGTTTTGTTAGTCGGGAATAATTTCGGAAGCACAAAAAATTCATATCTTTGTTTCAATGAAGTTACAGACCTGATCAGTCATTTAGAAAAACACCCAATTCGCAGTGAATATGTGTTGATTAAAGGTTCAAGAGGTATTAAACTCGAAAATGTTTTAACGACACTTTAGTAATGAATAAGTAGAAAATTATGGATCCAATTAAAAGAAAGAATTTTATAATTATTACTGTCGCCGCAGTAATAATTGCTATTTTGGGAATCGCAGTAATATATTCCGTACGAAGAGCAAATCAGAAAGATGCCGAAATGGCAGAAGTTGTAGAACAAATGAATTTTGAGAAACAACAGGTTGAGAAAGAGTATTCTAATCTTAACCAGGAATTTTCAGGTTACACGTCAAACATCAAAAATGATTCTCTGGTAAAATTACTTGACAATCAAAAAACTAAAGTTCAACAATTGTTGGATGAATTGCGTGTAACTAAATCGACTAACGCCCGGCGGATCGCTCAACTAAAACAAGAATTAGCAACCGTACGTATGGTGATGATCCAATATGTAAATCAAATTGACTCACTGAATACGGCAAACAAAGTGCTCAGAACTGAGAATGTTGAGGTTCACAAAAAATACCAGGCAGCGAATGAAACGGTTCAACAGCTATCGAAAGACAAAGAGTCGCTGAACCAGGTTGTTACACGGGCATCGATCATGGAGGTTATCAACTTCAGTATGATGCCACTTAACAGCAAAGGAAAAAAGACCGGCTGGTTCTCACAAACCGCGAATCTGCAATTCAACTACACGGTTGCTAAAAATGTTACAGCGCAACCGGGTGATAAAACGATCTATTTACGCATTACCCGTCCGGATGGCGATGTTTTAACAAAAGGACCAAATAATGTATTTAAGTTTGAGAATAAAGAAATTCCTTATTCAGCCACTAAGAATTTTGAATTTACAGGAGATGCCAAAACGGATGTTATTTTCTGGAAAGTAGGTGAAATACTGCCTAAAGGTATCTATCGGGCTGAATTCTTTATTGATGGAAATCGTGTTGGAAGCTTTTCATTTAAATTTGAAAAATAAATCAAATCGGTTAGTTTATTTATCGCAAACATAAAGACCTCACCGATGAAATTATCTTCAAGGAATACGATATCAACAACATGGAAAAAGCAGTCCAATTCATTTGCGAGATTATGGAAAGATAT
>DATFAW010000087.1:0-2468 GCA_035254165.1 Paludibacter sp. | reverse complement strand
ATATCTTTGCGCAGGGTAACCGTCAAAAAATAAACTTCAACTCCAACTGGCAGTTTAAGAATCAGGAAGACTTTGGGGCAAGTCAGGCTATGCTGCCCACTGAGACCAACTTTGCGTTTACCAACTGGCAAACAGTAACGCTACCTCACACAGCCAAAGTAGAACCATTGGTAGTTATTGATCCATGGGTTGGAATAAGTTGGTATAAAAAAGACTTTACTCCCAAAGCCGAATGGAAAAACAAAAAAGTATTCATCGAATTCGAAGCCATAATGCAACAGGCTCAAGTATGGATGAATGGCAAACTACTGGCTAGCCATACGGGCGGCTATCTGCCCTTCTCTATCGACATCAGCAACGAAATTATTTACGGAAAACAAAACCGCATTGTTGTAAAAGCCGACAATCAGGATAATCCGGATGTTCCACCCGGAAAACCGATCAAAACTCTGGATTTTTGCTATTTCAGTGGCATTTACCGCAATGTTTCATTAGTTGTCTCGGACAATTTGTATATTACCGATCCGGTAAAAGCAAACTCGGTGGCATCGGGAGGAGTACATGTATGGTATCCCGAGGTGTCAACCAAGTTAGCAAAGGTAGCCGTTTCCACCCAGGTGCGTAATGACAACGATGAACCGAAAAGCTTCCAGCTGCGCTATGTCATTTTTGATAAAACGGGTTCTACCGTAGAATTAAAATCATCGGAAACCATTACGCTTGAACCCAAATCGGAAAAAACAGTGACGGAAAACCTGCAAGTGCAAATGCCCGATCTCTGGAGTCCTGCTCACCCTAGTTTGTATACCCTGAAGGTAGGCATTGAAGAAAACAAACAATTGAAAGACATTGTGAGCACTAAAATAGGGATTCGCAAATTTGAAATTGTAAACGAACGGTTTATGATCAACGGTGAGCCTTTGTTATTGGTGGGTACAAACCGTCATCAGGAATATCCTTACGTGGGCAATGCCCTTTCGGATAATGCTCAGTATCGCGATGCCGTGAAAATAAAAGAAGCCGGATTTAATATCGTCCGCCTCTCCCACTACCCGCAATCAAATGCCTTTATGGATGCTTGCGACGAACTGGGAATTCTGACCATTCCCGCCATTCCCGGATGGCAATTTGTAGGGGGAGATGCGTTTAAACAACATTCGTATCAGGATGCCCGCGAACTAATCCGCCGCGACCGCAACCATGCCAGTGTAGCCATGTGGGAACTTTCATTAAACGAATCGCCCATGCCCGACGACTTTATGCAACAAATGGTGGCTATTGCCAAAGAAGAATCACCTGCATCCAAACTAATCACCTGTGGTTGGATCAACAAGTTCTACGACGTGTTTATTCCGGCTCGTCAGCATGCCAAATTTCCCGATTACTGGAAGACCTACAGCGGGAAAACACCTCTGTTTACCGGCGAATATGGCGATTGGGAATACTTTGCACAAGACGCAGGCTTGAATCAGGCCGGATATGCCGGACTAAAAAGCGACGAACGCACCAGCCGCCAACTACGTGGCGACGGCGAGAAACGATTGTTGCAACAAGCTGCCAATTTTCAGGAAGCTCACAACGATAACCTGAATAATCCTCATTTAGGTGATGCAAACTGGTTGATGTTCGACTACAACCGCGGATATTCGCCCGATATAGAGTCATCAGGAGTCATGGATATTTTCCGTTTACCTAAGTTTGCATACTATTTATACAAAAGCCAAATTCAGCCGGACGAATCAGAAGCAGCTAACGCTAATAATCCCATGGTAAAAATTGCTTCGTACTGGAATGCAAACTCCGACTTCCACAATTTGAGAGTGTATTCAACTTGTAACGAGGTTGCCTTGCATCTGAATGATAAACTCATTGAACGTAAAACCGCAACAAGGGATAACATTTCGAGCCAACTGCCCTACCCTCCATTTATTTTCAATCTGAAAAAGTTTGAAGCCGGACAATTAAAGGCCGTTGGATATATAAAAAACAAGATTGTTTGCGAAACAGTTGTGAACACTGCCGGGAAACCTGCTTATATAAAACTCACCTACGATAAGAGCCGGAAAGAGTTGAAAGCCGACGGTGCCGATGTGGTTTTTGTGTATGCCACCATTTGCGATTTGGAAGGTAATACGGTTACCGACTCTGACGCATCCATTCAATTTACGGTAAATGCAAACGGTAAACTGATCGGTCAAAACCCCATAAAAGCAGAAGCAGGTACCGCTACCATACTACTTCAAGCCGGAACTGTCAGTAAAAACATTGCCGTTAAAGCTAATTCAGATAAATTGAAATCGGATGAAATAAGTATTGTTTCGGTAAAATAAGTAGTTGGACAAATATAATATCATATTCTGACTATAAATTGTAACTGATTTATTTTCAATTGCCGTCTGCTTTAGCTGACAGAATAAATAGTTTCTCTATTCCATAAACACCGGAGCAGAGAAACTATTTGTTTTTAT
>DATFAW010000086.1:0-5382 GCA_035254165.1 Paludibacter sp. | reverse complement strand
CGTAAAGGCTTTTACACCCTTAGGCATAATTCGTTTTATATTTCCTGCTTTGTCAAAGTTCAAACTATCGATGCATAACTGGCGCAACACATAATCTTTTTTCTGAGGCAAAATGCGGTGATACAAAATGTAGGTTTGCTTACCGGCTGTAAATACAGCATGATGTCCCGGACCATACGTAGTACTATCAGAAGTGGTCGATAGAATCGGGCTATTTGCTCCTTCTTTCCAAGGTCCAAAAGGTGTTTTACCGATTGAATAACGAACTTTGTAAGTAGCATCAATAGCTTTGCCTTCGGAATACATCAGGTAATAAGTCCCGTTTCTCTTGTACATAAATGGGGCTTCGAAATAGTTTGGCGGTGTAATATCCTGTGGCTTTCCTACAAATGAAACCATATCTTTCCCTAATTTTACAACAAAGCAATGTCCATTCACCCAGTTTAATCCCGAGCCCCAATAAAGATAGGCCTGACCGTCAGTATCGATGAAGCATTCAGCATCAATCATGTGGAAGCCCGGAAAATAATTGCCGGGAATAAGGGGCGTATTATCTGCTTTTGCATTTTTCCAGGGACCTAGTGGAAGCTTGCTGGTTCCTACCCATACTTCACTCCCCACGGAAACGTACATATAATAATTTCCATTCGGAGCTTTTACCACCGATGGTGCCCAAACGTTGGCATCTCCGGAAGTTGGGCTGGTGCAAGCCTCTTTTGTAGGCCAGTTAATATGTTTTTGCTCCCACGTTTTAAAATCTTTGGTGGCAAGTACTCCAAGCTCTTTCCCACCCCATGGATCTATCGTGGCATAAACGTAATAAGTTCCATTGTATTTCACTACCGATGGATCTGCAAAATAATCGTTGTTGATCGGGTTGGTAATAAACCGGCTTTGAGCAGCTACGAATCCTGTTGCCAAACAGCTTAGCCAAATGCTTACTATTGCGAATAATCTCATAGATTCTGCTTTAAAGTTTTACCATTTCAATGTCACCGTCTGACCTTTAGCCAGTGTTATCGTTTTTTGTTTGCTACCACATATCAAAGTCGTTTTTCCACCTGTCTTGGCCAAAACAGTTACCGTTTTCAGTGTTTTGTTAGCCCATTCCATCGACACGACAAAACCACCCCGGGCACAGATTCCGCTTACCGAGCCTTCGCTCCAGGCATCCGACAGGGCTGGCAATAAAGTAATTTGTTGCTCGGTAGACTGTACCAACATTTCGGCAACTGCTGCTGCACCACCAAAGTTTCCATCAATTTGGAATGGCGGATGCGCATCGAACAGGTTTGGATAAGTTCCACCACCACGGTGTTTACTATCTTTTACTCCATCGGGGTCAACATACCTCAACAATTCGCGGTACATTTTGTAAGCTCGGTTTCCGTCGCCCAGCCGTGCCCAAAGATTAATGCGCCAACCTTTGGACCAACCGGTTGTTTCGTCGCCCTTAATTTCGAGTGTTTTGCGACAGGCATTTGCCAGTTCGGGCGTAGTAGCAGGGGTGATATGACTGCCCGGGAACAAGCCGAACAGATGCGACTGATGACGGTGTTTTGGATCCTGATCGGCCCAATCGTAATACCATTCCTGAAGGCTTCCATTTTTACCAATTTGGTATGGGTGCAATCGTGCCAATGTATTTTCGGCTTTCGCGCGAAACTCTGCATCCACATTTAGCAACTTAGAGGCTTCAATTACTTGTAACAAACAAGCACGAATCATGGCCAAATCGGCTGTTCCACCATAAAAAGTAGCACCTGTATAACCAGTAGGTGTAACGAATTTATTTTCGGGCGAAGTGGATGGTGAAGTAATCAATTTGCCTTCTTTGTCTTCGACCAACCATTCGATGCAAAACTGGGCTGCACCACGCATAAGATCATAAGCTTCGTTTTTCAAATAGTTCTTGTCTTGTGTAAACAAGAAATGCTCCCAAAGATGTGTGCTTAACCACGCGCCGCCCATGTTCCAGCAAGCCCAAACCGGATCGTCGTGACCAAAATTACCTACCGGATTACTCATTGCCCAAATATCCGAATTGTGACATACCACCCAACCATTCGCGCCATAAAAGGTTTTAGCAGTAACTTTACCGGTTTCCGACACATTTTTGATAAAACTCAGCAACGGAAGATGCATTTCGGAGAGGTTGGTATTTTCGGCCAACCAGTAATTTTCCTCGGCATTGATATTTGTGGTATAGTTACTGCTCCATGGTGGGCGCAGGTATGGATTCCAAATACCTTGCAAGTTAGCCGGAACACCCAAGGTCCGTGAACTGCTGATCAACAGATAACGTCCGTACTGGAAGTAAAGTATTTCCAGATTCTTATCTTCTTTGCCTTCGGCGTAACGTCTCAACCGCTCATCAGTAGGTAAATTGGGGGCAGTTGTCAGTCCTAAATTTAAATTTACACGATTAAAGAACTTTTGATAGTCTGTCAGGTGAGCAGTTCTCAACACATTTATCGGTTTTACAAATGCTTTCGCTAATTGCTCAGAAGCGATTTTCTGATTGTCCAATCCGTTGGTGGCCGGATTTTTATCAAAACCATTAAAACTGGTGGCAACTGAAACAAAGACAATTGCTTCTGTTCCGTTTCTGAATACCAACGTGCTATCGGTCACTTTCACAGCACCATCCGTGCTTTTTATTTGCATTAAAGAAGAAAAGCGGGTACCTTTTGTTTCATCAAAAACAACAGTATTGTCCACATAATTCGGTTTAGCCAGAACAGGAGCATAACCTCTTGCAGTTAGCGTCTTATCTACAGCAGATATCTTGTATTTTAGCAAGCTTTCAAACTTTACATCAAAATTTAATGCTCCCCTTTTGCTACTGGTAAGCTTAATCACCATCACCTTGTCGGGATTCGATATAAAATACTCGCGGGTATATTTTACACCATCAATTTCATACACTACTTTCGAAATTGCATTCGCAATATTTAATTCGCGGTAATACTTAGTAGGTGTTCCGTTATTTTTAAAGTTCAGAAACAAAGTGCCAAGTGGTGCATAGGAATTAGAATATGTTCCCTGAAGCTTACGGTTGAGTTGATCGGCCAACTTATAATCTTCATTTCTTAAAGCCTCTCTAATGGCCGGCAAGTTTTTATATCCTTCGGGATTCATGTTGGCATTCACCGGTTCCCCCGCCCAGAGTGTGGCATCATTCAAGTAAATCTGGTCGGAGTTGACGCCGCCAAAAACAGATGCCCCCATTTTCCCATTACCCAACACCAGACTTTCCTCAAAATACTGAGCCGGCTGATTATACCACAAAACATGATCGGACTGAGCCTTGATATTGCTTTCTCCCAGAAGCAAAAGCCCCATTATTGCTAAAGTTATTTTCTTCATATTGATAAATTCAAGTCGTTATTGCACTTTCGATATTCTATACAACCCTGCGCCATGTCTTTTGATAACCGGAGCAAACTTGCTTGTGAATTTACCGAGCTTTTTATGACTCCATAAGTCGGTAATGGTGTAAGTTCCTTTCAAACCCAATTGCTTTAAAGTAACCGGAATTGGCATTTCATCAGCCGGTTTTGTGCCGCTTGGATCTTGTGTAAATATCAAGAACTTCACCGTCGCTCCTTCAGGGTGCTGCATACATTCATCATCCAAAGCTGCAATTGCTGAGAATTGAGTGTAACCTTCAGGCACATCAAATTCAATCATAGAAACAGAATGGGTTCCAATGCCGTTGGCATACACTTTTCCGTCGACCGTCAATGCAGTACCACCTACCGATTTATTGACTGTTGGGTTCTGCCATCCGGCTGTTGCACTTATCCATTTAAGGTCGGTAAGTTTCAAGCTGCCTTTTGGGCCTGTTAGTGTTGGTTCAATCCAATCGGCATGATCCCAGCCATTGCCATTTCCACCATCACTTACATAGAGATAAAGTTTTTTGGCTCCGGTAATATCTACGTTTACATTGGTGCTTTGTTGTTTATTAGTAGCTGAAATGATATTGCTTTTCCAAACGGATTTATTTTCATCAACAGGGTCGTTGTCTTGTGCATTGAATACAGCCAGGTATTTATCACCTGATTTAGTGTCGTCGGCGGTCCAGGCGACAAAATCATTATGCCTGAAAAGCTGTCTATTGTTCTTACTATATTTGCTTACGTTTAATACATCATTATTAGTTAGCAGAGATAACGTGAATGCATCATTATCCGGCAAGTTACCTCCAAACATCAATGGCGAACGGAATATAGAAAACAAGGTCATCATGGTGTATTGCTCCTCTTTGGTGAACTTAGTCATGCGGTTGTCTCCCCTCTCAGCCCTGATGCCAATGCGCCCCATTGGAAGCATGTCGGCATCCGGGAAATGTCCGTTACCAATATGTGGAGCCCAGCGGTCACAGACTTCGAAATGATCTTTCAGTTCTGTCCAGTTATCCCAAAAATCGTTCACAATGCGCCACATATTGGCGTAGGTTTTTACATGTTCTGCATTTTGAATGGGTGTTTCACCGGGCGAAGTACTAAGTACTATCTTTCTGCCCGTATGAAGGATCGCTTTATTAATCATCTCTACTTCTTCCTGATGATAAGGAGAGGAAAGGTCATCGACTTTTACAAAATCAAGTCCCCAAGATGCATACAAATCAAAAATAGAATTATAATATTCCTGTGCGCCTGTTTTTTGAGAGTCAACTGTGTACATATCTCCCAACCATTTACAAAGCCGGTCGGTATTATAAATCTCAGAAGCTTTCACAGTAGTGCCAAGAACCGGTGTATTTTTCTTTACCGCTTCTTTGGGAACACCCCGCATGATGTGAATTCCGAATTTCAGACCTTTGCTGTGTATATAATCGGCAAGCGGTTTGAAACCTTTTCCGTTAGCGGCCGAAGGGAAACGAACCGGACTTGGTAAAAAACGGCCGTATTCGTCCATCACGAAAACAGCATCCTTTTCGTTGTAGCCGTGCGATTTATCATTCTCGATGTACCAGCGGATATCAACTACTACATAATTCCAACCGTATTGTTTTAAATACTTTGCCATATAATCGGCATTGGCTTTTACTTCATCTTCCACCACTGTTGGACCAAAACAATCCCAACTATTCCAACCATAGGGAGGTGTTGGAGCCCAATCGGCAATTTTTTGTGCTGAAACATTGATAACACTAAATGCAAAAATCATAGCAATGATAAATGCGCTTTTTCTTGAGACTAAGTTTTTTCGGAAATGCGATGTCATGATTGTATTCAATTATAGTTTTTTATTGATTAAAGTTCTATCCGCAATAATTTTGAGAAATTCTTGCAAATATACTGATTTGTCGTTAAAGTTTCGGGTTAACGTTTTCATTTGCTTACAATAATCAATCATTTTAATCCATAATTT
>DATFAW010000085.1:0-3107 GCA_035254165.1 Paludibacter sp. | reverse complement strand
ATATCTTTTTCTAATGGAGAAAGTCTGAAATGAAAACTCTCTGATCAACAGTTAAATTTACAATGCAACACAATATATAAATAAGAAAAATAGGATTGAAACAAGTCAAAAGTATTAAGGCTGGCGACAAAATAAACAGTTACACTATAATTTATGGAATCATTTCTAATCAGGGCTTTACAGCTCGTTCTCAGTCTTTCGATTTTAGTAGTTCTGCACGAATTCGGTCATTTCGCGTTTGCGCGGTTGTTCAAAGTTCGGGTAGAAAAGTTCTATATGTTCTTCAATCCCAATATCTCGTTGATTCGAGCAAAAAAGATTAATGGACGGTGGAATGTGAAGTTCTTTGCCAGGAATGTTCCAGCAAATGAACGTCCAAAGTTAAATGCTGATGGCGATTCTATCCACGATTCAAAAGGAAAACTGGTGATGGAGCAAATTCCCGTATCCGAATTGCCCGAAGGTGATTGGCGCAAATATCCTGACAATACCGAGTGGGGTATTGGTTGGTTACCATTAGGAGGATATTGCTCAATTTCGGGTATGGTAGACGAAACAAAGGATATTACTCAGATGGCTGCAGAACCTCAACCATGGGAGTATCGTTCACGATCGGTTTGGCAACGTTTGCCAATTATCGTTGGAGGTGTATTGGTAAACTTTATTTTGGCTTTAGTGATTTATTCGGCAGTTCTTTTTACCTGGGGAAAAGAGTATCTTCCTCTGGAGAATGCTAAATACGGACTTCAGTTTTCGCAAACCATGTTGGATAATGGGTTCAAAAACGGAGATAAGATCATAAAAATTGATGGTCGGCCGGTTGCGCAACGTGCTAATATCATAGAAAAATTACTAATTGATGGCAATCAAAATGTTGTGGTGTCAAGAGATAATAAATTGGTTGATCTACAACTGCCAGCCGACTTCTCACAAAAAATATTAGCTGCGCAAGAAATTGATTTTGTGTCGGAAAGATTTCCTTTTGTTATCGATACGGTTATTTCTGGTTCACCAGCCGAAAAAGCTAATCTGCAATCGGGTGATAGTATTGTAGGGGTTAATGGTAAACAACTTTTTATTTTTCAAGATATTGCGAGCGAACTGGATGTGTTGCGTAACACGCAGGCTGAGATTAGCTATGTTCGCAAAGGACAGTTGATGAAATCGAAAGTTCAGTTGACGGCAGACGGAAAGCTTGGAGTTGGACCTGTTTCTCCATATAAATTCATGCAAACGAAACGCGTAGAATATGGTTTTTTAGCTTCTATTCCTGCTGGGATTGATTTTGGATTGGGAACATTAAAAAGCTACGTGAAGCAGATTAAATTGGTTTTCACGAAAGAAGGTTCTAAACAACTTGGCGGTTTTGGTTCAATTGGCAAATTATTCCCTAAAATGTGGGATTGGCAGATTTTCTGGCAGATGACGGCTTTCCTGTCTATCATACTCGCTTTCATGAATTTCATGCCAATTCCGGGATTAGATGGTGGGTATGTGCTGTATCTTATATACGAAATGGTTACTGGTAAAAAGCCAAGCGATAAGTTTTTGGAATATGCCCAAACGACGGGAATGTTTCTACTTTTTGCCCTGCTTATTTACGCCAATGGCAATGATCTTTTTAAAGCGATATTTAAATAAATAATATGAAGCCGGTTGCAATCTGTTATCCCAAATGCGGAACCTGCCAGAAAGCCGAAAAATGGTTGAAGGCAAATGAAATTGAATATACGTATCGTCCTATAAAAGAAGAGAATCCAAATAAAGATGAACTGAAATTGTGGATTACTAAAAGTGGGCTGCCGATAGCAAAGTTCTTTAATACGAGCGGCTTGCTTTATAAGGAACACAACATGAAAGATAAGGTCAAAACTCTGTCGGAAGATGAACTTGTTGACATACTATCTTCGAATGGCATGATGGTAAAACGGCCTATTTTACTCGCGGGCGAAACTGTTTTGGTCGGCTTTAAGGAAGAGGAGTGGAAACAGGCTTTTGGAAAATAGACATCGATAATTTAGGTGTATAGTACGAATACATTTGTTAGCTTGTACAATTCTTGCACATTTCAAATTGCTTCCGGTTTTGGAGAATCTTAGCTCTGAAACCGGAAGCTTTTTCATTATGCCAGCAATCGTAAAAAGAGTTTTCATGGATATTTCCAAAAGAGAATTCAGAACCTTTATCGAAACAACAAGGTAGTATATCGCCATGTGCATTCACCACGGCTCCGCTCCACATTCTCCAACAGTGATTTGATTGACGTTTTTTTATTTCGTATTTCCCGCTTTTGTTTTTTCTGTAACGTGAATATTTGCTCTTAGTTGGCATTAAGACGTTTCCATTTTCAAAGTTATAAAGTTGAGCCGTTTTGAAAGTTAAACGATCAACCTTCAGTTTTTTAGCAAGTAGCCTCATTTCATGCATCTGATGCTCATTCGTTTTTAATACAAGAAATTGGATTTCCAGCAAAGGAGTTGCAAGTTTCAGAGCGTTTTTCCAACGAACGACTTCTTCAATTCCGTTCAATACTTTCTGGAGATCTCCACCTATCCGATAACTTTGGTACGTTTCTTGTGTAGTTCCATCAACTGAAACTATGAGCTTGTCCAAGCCGGAGAGAACAATTTCTTTTGCCGTTTTTTCTGTGAGGAATTGACCATTTGTAGAAGTGCTGGTATATATTTTGGAGGTATGAGCATAACGAATAAATTCAGCTAATTGATTGTTTAGCATTGGCTCGCCTTGAAAATAAATTATAGCATGCAAAAGCTTAGGGCTTAAGTCGTCAATTAATTTTTTGTACAAATCTAAGTTGAAAGTAGTCCTGTCTGTTTTTTGAGTTTTCTTGATCCCCACTGGGCATTCAGGGCAATGCAAATTGCAAAAATTAGAAGCCTCGATAGAGATATAATAAGGTAGCCTTTGATTGATTCTTTGGAATCCAAATCGTGATAAAAAGTAAGATAAAATCAATCTCTCACCATTGATTACCTTGTTTATTGATAAATAATTAAACAAAGTGATTAGTCTTTTTGTTTTATTTTTAATTTGAAACATTGAAATTATATTTCTTTATTCAAAAAATCTTTGAGAAAGCATTGTTC
>DATFAW010000084.1:0-3304 GCA_035254165.1 Paludibacter sp. | reverse complement strand
TAAACAATAGCAAATCTATGATAATATCGAAACTTCAGGCACATTCAATGACCTCTCGAAATCATCACACAACTGAGTCAGATTATCTTTTGTTTCACGTTTAAAGAAATCGGACAGCGTTTTAGTTTTGATAGTGTATGTACGATATAACTTTGAAAAGTCATCGTAAATCTCGTCTTGGGTGAATGCAGAACCTTCGTCTTTAATTTTTGCAATAAGACGTTTGCCTTTTTCGTCCTTTAAAATGTAGTCGAAAAAAGTGTCAATTTGGGTTTCGAATTCTTGAATAAGTTGTGCAATTTCTTCTTCCTCCAAATTTCGTTTCTTAATGACTTTTAGTATATTGTACTTGAATTTTCCATCACCATATTCAGAGCTTGGAGCTCCTGTAACTCCACCTCTACTTTTATTCTTATCTTGATATTCTTTGGGTGCGATAATACCGATTTTGTTGTCAAAATAGATTTCCACATCGTCAATCACTTCACCGGAATTATTGATTTGGTTGTATTCAATATTGAACTTCCGCCAAAACTCTAGGAAAACTTTTTCGCTAAACTTAATGTCTATCTCTATTACAAACTCAATCAGATTCAGGATTCTGAAATAATTATTGACCGTGGCTTTTAGTTTTGCTGCTTCTTTTTTGTTCTTTTGGACAAAGTCAACAAAATCATTTTCCATTGCAATAATTGAATCTACATCTTTATTGCCATTTTGGTGATTGGTAAAAGTAAATATATGTTTCAAGTACAGTTCGTCCGTCCGCAATTCTTTGTAGAAGTTTTCCAGTTTCGCTTCATCTTCCAACGGATTGAAATCTGAGACAACTACATTGCTAAAGTGTTCAAAAGCCTGTTTTATATTCTTGACATTCACATTTTTATATGAAAAATCAATAATCTTACAATCGTTTTTATATTTCATTGTTCTATTCACCCTTGAAATAGTTTGAATAGCATTGATACCTCTAATTTCTTTATCAAGGAAAAGTGTATGCAGTTTCGTTTCATCAAAGCCTGTTTGCAGCTTATCAACCACTATAATCACCCCATTTTTGCACAATTTGAAATTTTGCATTACTTGTTTTTCGGTAATGCCATTATTCATACTATTACAACTTGGCTGGTCCTGTGTGTCGGAATAAACAATATAAATAGGTGCATCCTTGAAACGCTCGTATTTATTTTGTTTAGTAATTTCTGTAAAATACTTTTCAATATGTCGTTTGTACTTTACAGCATTGGGGATTGAAGAGGTGGCAAACATTGCTTTGGCTGTTCCTCTTATGTTGAGATAAACCGAAGAAACTAACCGTTCAACAACGAATTTAGAGATTGCCTCAATCCGGTCGGTATTGGAGTAGATTTTTGTTTTGCGGATAGCATATTTCTTCCCCTCTTCATCTATTCCGGTGTCTGTATCGTCGGGAATTTCTTCATAGCCAGTATCACCTTCAAAACCTTCCAAATCATTTTCGGGAGCTTCAAAATACATTTTAGCCGAAACAGGGACAATCCCTTTTAGCGGATTCAAAATATAACCATCTTCAATGGCTTCACGCATTGTATAACTATCGAATGGCACCCACAATTTTTCAGCTTCGGCGTATTTATTGTATTCGCCAAAACGTGCTAATGTAATGTCGCTCGGTGTGGCAGTGAAACCGATAATAAGATTCTTTTTCTTGTGTGTCAGACTTTCGGAATTTTTATCAAAACTACTTTGAAGTTCGTCAAAAACACTTACCATTTCTTCGTTCTGACTGCCACTGTTGCTGCGGTGAATCTCGTCAATAAGGAAAACAACCCGTAATTTAGACAATTTCTCAACCACTGAAGCATCTAAAATATCCGTTATAGTACCAAACTTTTGAATGTTTACAACCAAAACTCGTTTATCGCTGGCTAGTCCATAAGTAAATGTCTTTTTATCATACACTTCCATGAACATGCTTTTTTGAATGTTCATATTGTGAAGCATAGAGTCCAATTGATCACGTAATTGCAACCGGTCAACAACTAATAGAATTTTATCATAGACATAAACGCCATCTTTGCGAAGGTCTTTAAGTTGGAGGGCTGACCAACCAATAATATTACTTTTCCCAAATCCCGCAGCATATTGTAATAAAAGCGAATAGATATTTTTATTGTTTTGATATTTCATCCGCTTCGCAACAAGCTCTTTGGTTCTTTCTTCTCCAACTCCCTTTGCTTTTAGCTCTTTCTCTAATTTCTTTATAAAGTAATCAGGCTCAGTTTCATGTTCAAGAAATTCATTAATTTTGGACATGATTTTATCAGCACCAAATTTTTGTTTTGGACGTGGCGAGATTAATTTGCCATCATTGTGCTTATATTCTTTGGTTTTGCTACCCTCTTTTTTGATTAGCTCCCGTTCAAGAAAATTGTAGTAAAGAATCTCCTTTTCTATCATTTTCTTATCATAGAGCGCACGAAATACCTCCTCGAATTTTTCTGTTCTGTTTCCTTCTCTGTTCCTAACCGGATAAGATTTAAAAGCCTTTATAAGCTTGTTGTTGTAAGTTTCAAAATCAAAACTTCTATCTACTACACTGGCTTTAATATCATCAAATAAGGTGACTATATTCCGAATTACATACGTTTCATTCAGATCGGTAGAAGTAATGTGTATGGCTTTCTCGAATACTTTCAGGAAGTCTTTTCGAATGGTTTGTGAAACATCGTTACCGTCGGCAATTTGCAAGTATTCCTGGACTGCATTCAAATAATCTCCACCAACTTTAGCACGTCCATTTTTCCGGGCGTTTTGATTGTTGTAATTACTTTTAAGCTCGCTAAAGCCAAGAAATATCCCATTCAAGAAAAAGGTTAAGTCCGGACGGAATGAAAAAAGTTGTTTGCCCTCATTCCGGAATGTATAGGGCAATTCCTGTACCACCGAAAATATATTCTCGTTGAAATGTTTGTCCTCGTTCAGTACGCTTCCACTTGGATAAAACAGAATTAATTCTACTCCTTTGAAATTTACCGTTTTATTGTTGTTGATAAACAAAGCCATATTAGCGGACGACTTGATACGCTCATCCAAGAAGGGTAAAAGCTCATCAAATAACTCTTTTTCGGTCTTAAACTTCCGTAATAACTTTTTGTAGTTGGTTTTATTGAGAGAAGTTTCGGATATAAACTGTTTTAAATCTTCGATAATGAAAAACTGAGGCGAAACAGTATTAGCCTTTGCTTCCTTATAATGCAACCCATCAGTACGTTCGCAAAAGAAGTTTATCAGGTATTTTTCTTGTAAATCTAGTTCTTGCATT
>DATFAW010000083.1:0-2205 GCA_035254165.1 Paludibacter sp. | reverse complement strand
CAAACACCTGAACACATCCATTTTCAACTGGACAGAAGAACGTGGAACTGCAGTCGACATGATTTTGCAGGAAAAATCGTACTATGTCTATTTCTTGTTTTTCATCGTTTCCGTCGTTCTATTTATTTTCGCTATTAGCTGGATTAGCAAGAAACTTTTGAAAAATGAGCAACAAAACATCTCCTGGAAATCCTATTTCACCTATCTTCCAATATCATTACTTTTGATTGCTCTTTGCATTTTAGGTATCAGAGGACGATTCGGTTACAACCCGATAAAATCAAGCCAGGCTTATTTCTGCAACAACACATTTTTGAATCAACTCGGGGTAAATCCTCTTTATTATTTCATCCGGGATGTCATCGAGAATTCAGAATCACATTATAGTATCAACAAAATCATTTCTGAAAAGCAAGCAATTTCATTTGCCCGAAAAGAATATGGATTGAACGACAAGACTTATAGGGATTCACCTATTACAAGAGAAGTGATAGCCCATGGGAAAGCTAAAAAGATGAATGTCGTTGTGATTCTAATGGAAGCGATGTCGGCAAATCTGCTGCATGTAAAAGAAAATGGCAAGGAAATAGCACCTTACCTGCACGAACTTATAAACAAATCGTACTACTTCGATAACTTTTATTCGGCAGGAAACCATACCAATCATGGTATATTAGCCTCTCTATTTGGATTGCCCGCTTTGTTCGACCGGAATATCATGAAAAATGTAGATATCCCGCTTTGTGAAGGACTGCCAAATACCTTACAAAAAAAAGGTTACAGAACTATGTTCTTTATGAGTCACGAATCGCAATACGACAACATGAACGCTTTTCTGCGCGAAAACGGAGTTGAAGAAATATACTCACAGGAAAATTACCCCAGCTCAAAACGGGTAAATGGTTTTGGAGTTGCCGACGATTTCCTTTTTCAATATGCTTTCGACAAAATTAATCAAGAGGCTAAAGATAATAAACCTTTTCAATCAACAATCCTGACCATAAGCAATCATCCACCATACATTGTCCCCGACAAATTTAAGTCTGTAAGTGATAATCCGCAATATCAGATTATAGCTTATGCCGATGATGCCATTCGTCAGTTCATGGAAAAGGCCGAAAAACAAGACTGGTTTAAAAACACCCTGTTTGTCCTGTTGGCCGATCATGGTAAGTTAGTCGGTTCAAACTCGTACGAGCTGCCTCTTTCATACAATCACATTCCACTTATACTTTATTCAAAGGCATTTACGGATGCACCTCATTGCTTTGAACAACTAGGCGGACAGGTTGATGTTTTCCCAACCATCATGGGGCTGCTCAATCAATCGTACAAAAACAATACGTTTGGGGTAGATTTATTTAAAACGAAACGATCTTGCATGTTCTTTTCTGCTGATAACGGCTTGGGTTGTATCAATAAAGATTATTTCTATGCCTACAATTTAAAGTCGAAAATGGAAGGACTGTACAAATACAAAGACAATAATCCGGAAAATTTTGTCACTAAAAACCGGAGCAAAGCAGATAGTTTACGAACAGTCTCAGCATCTATGCTCCAAACTGCCAGTTACATGATAACTCATCATCTGATTCGGAATAAACCAAAACTGCCTGTCGCCGTAAAACAAACGGCTTTCAGATGAACGAATAGTTTAGTTTATAATCGATTACATGCAAAAAAGAGGAAATTCCATGAAGGAATTTCCTCTTTTTTACATGTGGTCATATTTTTTAGAATTTATAACGGGCACTTAAGCAAATGCCATCATAAATACCTTTGTAGGAAGGCATAATATAGAGCCCCGGACGATAATCTAACGAAAGTTGTAACGGGATATTGAAATTATATTCGATACCAACTTGCCCAAGAACGCCAAGTCCAAAAGCATGATTATTATCTTTAAAATCATATGATCCCAAAGCACCACCCACACCGGCATACCAATTAAAACCGTCAGCCAGATCCGATAAATCCCAAACCCATTGGTAAACTCCACTTAAACCAAACCCATAATGATTTACCCCTAAGTCTACTTCCACCCGATTCGCATTTCCTAGCGGATGTTGATATGTAATCTCACCTCCTGAGCCATAAAAACCTCCAAAACGGACACCAATAGCTTTACTATCAACTTGTGCACTTAGTGCGCCTACCATACTCACAACCAATGCGAGTGAAAGAATAAACTTTTTCATACTTCTT
>DATFAW010000082.1:0-2339 GCA_035254165.1 Paludibacter sp. | reverse complement strand
TAAACACTCTTTCCTGTTTCCCTGACAATTACGTTTAAATAATCAAGTAGAAATAGCCAATCGTTACTTGAAAATCTCTTCCAGTTTTTTCTCCAATTCTTCTCCTCTCAGGTTTAGAGCAATGATATTGCCCTGAGGATCGATCAAGACATTTGAAGGAATGTTTCGCACGGCATAGAGTTTAGCCGGAGCACTATCCCAAAACTTCAAGTCGGAAACATGAATCCATGTCAGGTTGTCTTTGGCGATAGCGTTTTCCCAGTTTTCTTTTTTTTGATCGAGTGACACCGAGAAAATATTGAATCCTTTAGATTTAAATTTGTTATACAGTTTTACTAAATTAGGATTTTCACGCCGACAAGGTCCACACCATGAAGCCCAGAAATCAAGCAGCAGATAATTGCCATAAAATTGGGAGAGTTTTATCTGCTTACCATCAGGTGTAGTAGACGAAAAGTCGATTGCAAGATTTCCTACAGCTACTTTCTTTTTTATTGCAAGAATTTCTTTCAACTCTTTAATATAACTCAGATCAGCCAATGAAGGATCGAAAAGCGCAAGATTTTTTTCAAGCAGAGTAGCCGTTAAATCATTAGCATAATTTCGATACAGAATATAAGCCGCTACAGTTGATTTGGGTTGAGCCTTTATCAGCGAATCAATTTTATATCCTCTGCGAGTGGCTTTGAAGCTTTCGAAAAGATCGTTTGAAGC
The DNA here is from genome assembly GCA_035254165.1 of Paludibacter sp. GTDB lineage: Bacteria > Bacteroidota > Bacteroidia > Bacteroidales > Paludibacteraceae > Paludibacter. The sequence continues at coordinate 1,625 of DATFAW010000082.1, read as the reverse complement.
TGAACCGGATATTTTAGCCGAATGGTGGTTGGCTGTATCAATAAGCACTTTTATCGGGGTATTTTCGATAAAAATATAATAAGGGCTTGATGATTCATTTTTGTCCGTACTCAATCCGAACAAATCTGTACGCTTCACACTGCCTTTGAATTTAAAATGTCCGTTTGCTATTTTACTTGAATCGATATTGAAAAAAACCTTATTCCTAAATCCTTTCAGATAAACTGTGCCTGAGGTGAGGTTTATTTCTCCATTGAGTGTAAAACCTTGAGTTGTTGCTTTTGCTTTATGCTGGGCAAATGTGGCGGAAGTGACTGCTACCAGTAGTAACAGCACGACCCGGCATTTTCTATTTATTTGCATTGTAATTAGAATTTGTTGTTTATAAATTTGTTGGAATATTAAAAGTATCGTGGTAAGACTGACCGACAAATTTATCTACCCAGTTATAAAAACCGATAATTTCTTTATCACTAATCGTGGGCTGACTACGCCATTTAATCAGATTTGTATTTGCCTGATTCAAAATTTGTTTTTCAATTGGCAAGATATTTTGTAAAATACCTTGCTTATCCTTTGTTATCAAAGCTGCCAAATTGATATAATCACTTCCTTCGCCTCTTTCAATAGGGAACAACTGCTTCTTTAATGTTAACGACCATTCGTTAAGTTTGGCAGGTCCGCCGATTTTGTCTGCCACCAAAACTTTAGGCAAATCGAGCGTAGAAGTGATCCAGACAGGAATAGCAACTGTGGTAAGAGGCGAACCCAGAATTGTCCATAACACAGTTTGAGTAGGCGATTCGTTGCCTTTTACTCCCTGTACAATGATAGATGAAGCGGTAAGATACCTTGGAATATAATCTCTGAAAGCCGCGAATACAGGTTTGTCTGCATTATCAGGAGTCGATGAGATAAGGCTTGTTTTAGTTATTCCGTTCTTTAAATAACGGGTTACATTGATAAGAAAATCAACCGAGATAGAGCCATTCAATGAAGCCTGAGAAAACAATTCCTGAGCAGATTCATATCGTGCCAACCCTTTATCCTGTAATCTATCACCAGAATAAGAGAAGTTTGTGCGAATTAAATAACCAAACGGAGCAACATCAGGATTATTAGCATCGTACTTTTTATACTTGAAATTTCCGGTTTCGTAATAAGCAGCACCTCCTTTAGCATCAATTACTCCAAAGTTAGAACTTATACCCAGTGGTTTAGGCAAAGAATCTAATAGATGTTCAAAATCGGCCAAGGTAGCACACTTTTGAAGTGCCAGTTTCATAATCTTGCCATCGCATCCACCTTCTTCATTTCCTGGTCCTTTTTTATTCAAGTTATAAGAAGCAGAATTCATAATGGCAAATCCCGCTTTATTATGACCTCCCCAAACCGCTTTTCCCAATGTGTCTTTCTGGTTTACAACTCCGACATATGGATATTTTCCATCATTGAAAGCTACCAATTTATTTTCTAATTCCCCTGTATCTCGTTGCTTAAATAGCAGGGGACGTCCATCTTGAGTGAATTTGCCGGATATTATTGCTGTGGTACAAGCCACTACATTATCTATATAACTAATCGATAACAAAATGACGATTATAAATAATCCTTTTTTTGAATTC
>DATFAW010000081.1:0-3805 GCA_035254165.1 Paludibacter sp. | reverse complement strand
AAAAGTTACTTATATGAATTATATTGAAGTTCATTTCTTTATTGAGCCTTACGAAGAATACATTTCAGATGTTTTGGCTGCTGAGCTTGGCGAAATAGGTTTTGACAGTTTTGTTCCTACTGAAGAAAGTTTGGATGCTTATATCCTGGAAAATACTTTCGATGAATTAAAACTTAAAAGTCTGTTGTCCGACTTTCCTTTTGAAGCATCTATCGACTACAAAGTTACACAAATAGAATCGAAAAACTGGAATGAAGAGTGGGAAAAGAACTACTTTGAACCAATTGTTATCGGAAATGATTGTGTAATTCATAGTTCGTTTCATAAAGATGTGCCGAAAGCGAAATATGATATTGTGATTGATCCCAAAATGGCTTTTGGTACCGGTCATCATGAAACGACCAGTTTAGTTATCGGAGAACTTCTGCAAATGGATTTAGAAGGAAAAACAGTGCTGGATATGGGTTGTGGAACGGCTGTGTTGGCAATTCTTGCTGCAATGCGTGGTGCCCGTAATTTAGTGGCCATTGATATTGATACCTGGTGTACTGAAAATTCAATTGAGAATATTGCCATAAATAATATCACCGGAATTAGTGTGAAACTGGGCGGTGCTGAACTTCTCGAAGGTTTACATTTTGATATCATTCTGGCCAATATCAACCGGAATATATTATTGGCTGATATGGAGCAATATGCTGCTTGTTTATCGGCTGGTGGAGAATTGTATATGAGTGGATTTTATGTGGAGGATATTCCGTTGATTGAAGCTGAGGCCAATAAGAATGGATTGAAGTTGACCAGCTACAAAGAAAAGAATAAATGGGCCGTTGTAAAAACGGTGAAAGAATAGTTAGAACCAAGAGTCAAGATCAAAGACTGAAGACAAGAAAAAGACGCTATAAACATCTAAGTTTGTAGCGTCTTTTTTAGTACTTGACTAGATATTGATTTGGGAGGAATTGTTGATTAAGTTTCTCATCCAACTTAATTAATCCGACTTCCAATCAACTTAATTTACTTTCTGAATTAGTCCCATCCCAATTTGGATGGCTTTCTCGTTCATTGGTATTAAGTGATGATGACGATCCGGCAAAGATTTTTTTAGCCCTTTCAAAACATTTTCAACTTGAACTATCGGACGAACTTTGAGTAATCCGCCCAAAATAATCATGTTCATGGTTTTGGCCGAATCATTAGCATAAGCATATTCTGTAGCATCAATGCGATAGATATTTATATCGGTGCGGGTCGGGAATTTGTGAAATCCATTTCCGTCAAAGATCAATGTTCCACCCGGTTTTACTTTGCTTTCAAAGCGCTCTAACGATGGCTGGTTCAATACGATAACCGTATCATAGCTATTCAAAACCGGAGAGCTGATGCGTTCGTCGCTCAGAATAACGGTGACGTTAGCAGTCCCGCCGCGTTGTTCCGGTCCGTATGATGGCATCCAACTTACTTCCTGACCTTGCATTAAACCTGAATAAGCGAGAATTTTTCCCATCGAGAGTACGCCTTGTCCACCAAATCCGGCAATTATTATTTCTTCTTTCATGTATGTTTAATTTTTCAATTAATTAATAACCAATTCTCAATAATCAATTGGCGTATTAGTAAATTATTAAAGATTTTTCAAATCGCCAAGAGGATAAGAAGGGAACATGTTCTCAACCATCCAGTCATTCGAAGCTTCAGGAGATAGTTTCCAGCCTGAATTACACGTTGAAACAATTTCTACAACCGAGGTTCCTTTGCCGGCCATAGAGTTTTCAAATGCTTTTTGGATCGCTTTTTTTGCTTTGCGTACCGTAGCAACTGTGTGAACGCTTTGACGGGTGACGTAGCAAGTTCCTTCTAATTGAGCCAACAAATTAGTGATGTTTAGCGGGTATCCGTTTCGAGCAATGTTACGGCCATTCGGCGTAGTTGCAGTTTTCATGTTCTCGAGCGTGGTTGGTGACATTTGTCCGCCCGTCATTCCATAAATACCATTGTTGATAAAAATAATAGCGATATTTTCACCACGATTAGCAGCGTGGATGGTTTCTGCAGTTCCGATGGCAGCTAAATCACCATCTCCCTGGTAAGTGAAAACCATGCGGTCGGGAAGAAGACGTTTTATAGCCGTTGCAACAGCTGTTGCGCGACCGTGAGCGGCTTGTTGCCAGTCGATATCAAGGTATTTGTATGCGAATACGGCACAACCAACCGGTGCAATACCAATTGTTTTGTCCTGAATATCCATTTCTTCGATAATCTCGGCAATGATTTTGTGAACCACGCCATGGCTGCATCCCGGGCAATAATGCATCGGAGTATCGTTCAGCACCTTTGTTTTGGCGTAAACTAAGTTTGCGGGGTTTATTATTTCGTTTGTTGTCATAACAATTTTAATTTACAATTTAACCACTTTAGTTTTCAATACTCCCAATACTTCGTCGGGTGAAGGAACAATGCCTCCCAGACGACCATAAAACTCTACCGGTATGCGGCCATTTACCGCTAAACGAACATCGTCGACCATTTGGCCTGCACTCATTTCTACAGTAAGCATGCCTTTGGTTTTGTCGGCATAACTACTGATAATGTCTGTTGGAAATGGATAAAGGGTAATAGGGCGTAATAAACCAACTTTGATGCCTTCGGCGCGAGCTAGTTCGACTGTTTTTTGGCATATGCGGGCACTTATCCCGAATGCTATAATCAGGTATTCGGCATCTTCGCACAGAAATTCTTCGAAAAGGACTTCGTTTTTCTCAATTTCGCGGTATTTCTTTTGTAACCGGAGATTTATGGTCTCCATTTCTTCGGCTTGAAGAGACAGGGATGTGATAACATTGGGTTCCCGATCCGGAGTTTTGCCAAGAGTAGCCCAAGGACATTTTTCGCGGATTTCGGCTTCGGTCATACGAGGTTGGAAAGGTGGTAAAACTACTTTTTCCATCATTTGTCCAATAACGCCATCGGCCAGAATTAAAGCCGGAGTAGAGTATTTGAATGCTAATTCAAAAGCCTTTGCGGTATGATCGGCCATTTCTTGTACTGATCCGGGTGCCAATGTAATTAATTTGTAATCGCCATGTCCACCGCCTTTAACTGATTGGTAGTAATCGGCCTGGCTTGGTTGAATGGTTCCCAGTCCTGGGCCACCACGCATTACATTGACCACCACGCAAGGTAACTCGGCACAGGCGATATAAGACATGCCTTCTTGCATTAAGCTTATGCCGGGGCTCGACGAACTGGTCATCGATTTTTTCCCACATCCGGCAGCGCCGTAAACCATATTAATTGATGCTGTTTCGCTCTCTACTTGCAGAACCACCATGCCGGTAGTTTTCCAGGGTTCGAGTTCCATCAGTGTTTCCATTATTTCGGACTGGGGGGTGATGGGGTAGCCAAAATAACCATCGCATCCGATACGGATAGCTGTATGGGCTATGGCTTCATTGCCCTTCATTAGTCTAACATCTTCAACAGTATGTTTTTTTGAATCGTTCATGTTTTTCTTCAGTTTTAAATTGAAAGATACTCGGTTAGAGTTTAACTTTATATACGGTGATGCATGCATCGGGACAAACGTAAGCACAAGCTGCGCAACCTACGCATGAATCTGCGTCAGCCATGTGAGAATAATTGTATCCCTTATCATTTGCTTCTTTTGAGAGTGCTAATACCTTTGATGGACACGCAACTACACATAAATTGCAGCCCTTACAGCGCTCAACATTGACTACTACCGCTCCTTTTATTTTTGCCATTATGTTATGATTTAAAATTGACACGCAAATGTAATTAAAAT
>DATFAW010000080.1:0-2277 GCA_035254165.1 Paludibacter sp. | reverse complement strand
ATACTGGTAAAATCTGTAAAACATCTTGATCTGGAAATTGCTTCAATTTTTCTGATGTCATCTTGGCATCTTCAAATCCAGAGGGAAAAAAAGGATCGATGAAATCAGTTTCTTTTTTTGCAGCTTTCACTGTAACTTCACCCAGGTTAACAACCCGCATGCCTCCCTCTGTAAAGTACTTCTCTTTGCTTTGTTTGAAATATTCATCCTGCTCCACCGTAGCCACATTGGCTTTTAGAGGTGTTGGAATATAAACGGTGGGCTTAGGGAAAACATCGAGATCAGGGATTATCTCTACGTCTCCCAGCGTCTTTTTCTTTTTAGCTTTTAGTATAAACGATGAACTATCCGGAAATTGAATCCCATCAATCGAATAACGCCCCAAGCTATCGGTTTGAGCTAATTTAATGTTGGAAGTATATGATGGTATCATAATTATTCCACATTTCTTGGATGGTTTGTTGAACAGGTTTATTACTTTTCCCGAAAGCACTTGGCCCGCTTCCAGATAGAATTTGGATGGTTGGTACGAGGCTTTTACAATATCAGCCGTATTAAACCGCCGCCAGCCCTGAGTCAGCATCAACACATCGGTTTTTTCTCTGGTAGCTGTTTTATTGTCCACGAAATAAGTTTCGGGTTCTTCTACATACCCTTTGATATCTGAAGTCAACAACAGATTACTGATAATATTATCTGCCAACGAATCCTGCTTGACGGTTTTTTGATCAGTAACGCTAATTGCAAAGTTTCCTTTCACCGGATTTCCTTGTGGCGAAAGAACCTTTAAGTTCAGGTTCACCAGCTCCCGTTTTGCATAAGCAGGTTTATCGCTTTGCATGGAAACAGCAGGGAAGTTAAAGTTCCTGACAAAACTCAAACGTTCGCAATAGGCATTTCCCAATGAATCAATAACAGAAAACGAAACTATTCCGGCCGGCAGCAACGATTCGGAAATTTGACCTTCAAGATCTCTCAGAGGCTGTACCACAAATACTTTTCCTCTTGAATGCAATAGCAAATACAGTGATTCATTCGGAATCTGGGTCTGATTGGTGACTTTATATAAAATTTTCCCCCGGTTATAAACCAACTGAATTGCGGCACCGGTGGTTTGAGTTTTTGGAAGTTCAACTCTTTTTTCAATGCCATTTGCCCGCTTAACCAAGGCATAATAACGTTCATTGGGCTGGGTCTTCATCGAGAATTTGCCCATCCCCTTAACTAAAGTGGACAACTCGCAAATATCCTCATTTTTATCGGTAAATACTTTTCCTGTTATGCCGACAGACAATCCATCCTTGCCAATAGCCTTAAAAGCGATACATTGCAAGGTGTTATCCAGCAAATTCCCACTTTCGGGAAAGAACTGCACATCAAAATCGGAACTGAACCCGGGAAGGGAAATGTTGGTTTTATACTTCTCACCGTCCATCGAAACCTGTATGTCTTTTTTTGAATCATCTTTCGGGTCGATTGCCATTTGCCATTTTATAGTGCCGTCTTTGGCGGTAATCATCGAAAACTTTTTCTTTTTAGCACTATCCCAATTTTGTTTGATATCAATCCTTTTTCCGGCTATTGGATTTTGTGCCGCATCAATAAATGTGAGAGTTGCCGGAATCAACCCATCAACAGCCGTTCCATAGCTTATTTTGCTGGATATGCGGTCATCAATCTTATTTCCGATTAAAATATTCTTAGAGAAGAAGAAATCATTCCCAACATTTTGCATCCAATAAGTATAAGCCCGCAACGAATAGGTTCCGCTGGGAATTTCGGACTTTAGTTTTATATGACCGGCAAAACCTGTTGAATCTTTTTTGATTTTTACCCGATACAACACCGAGTCCATTTTGTCAATCAGCTCCACATAAACAAATTGGCTCAAGGAGTTTGACTCCAGCGTGGTTTCATTCACCAAATAGGCCTTAAACCAAATTTCTTCTCCTGCACTGTAATAAGGCTTATCAGTTTGAACATAAAGTTTTTCTTGAGGAAAATTAGTTACTTGCCGTTCAAACCGGTCAGAAATGAGTTGGGAAAAATCCAACGGATGGGTGGTGGATTGTGAAAATAAAGAAACTGATGTTGTGAAAAGAAGAGCAAAGAGAATAAGGTTAATTGGATTTCTCATAAAGAATTAAAGCATTAGTCAGTTAAATTAAACAACCACCCCCAAAGGAGGTGAATTTTTAAGTACTGTTAAAAAACGTTTATTCCTGATATTATACAGACCCTAAGTAATAGGAAAAATATAATGTCGTATTTCAAACC
>DATFAW010000079.1:0-9631 GCA_035254165.1 Paludibacter sp. | reverse complement strand
ATCTATTCACAGATGCTATTTCAATACTCATTTCGGATAGTCGCATACACCCCGTACGATACATTAGCTACTTTATAAAATGGCACAAGCGTATATTCTTTTCCATTATTTTTTAAAGTAAATGTCATGGAATTCCCTTGTTTGGAGATGTTTTTCAGAATATCCGCATCATTGCCTTTAAGGATCACCTCTTCATTAACCTGAAATGCCAATAAAACCGGACCATAAAACAATGCAATAACGTGCGGATTGTCTGGCATGGATTTTACCTGAAAATGGTAATTAAAACGGACTTCTATCTTATCTCCGCTTTTCCATTTTCTATCGATAGTAACATACGACATAGGTTTTATTCCCTCTTTTATGGGTTGGCCGTTTACCATAACCTGAGTTTGTTCGTCAGCCCATGACGGGATAAACAATTTTAGCGCAAATGACGTACTTTTTTTGGCCGTTACGTTGAATTTCACAACGGAACTATCGGGAAAATCTGACGACTGCGATAATGAAATTCCCTTCGATTTCCAATTGACCGAAGAAGGAATGTACAGGTTCACCCAGAGATTATTGTTGTTGTAAAAATAGATATTGGTATTCAAGCCAGTAAATGCTTCGATAGTCGTTCCGTTGCAACAAAAAAACTCACTTGGTTTTGCAAAGCTCTTCTTATTCGGAGAACCCAACGGTAAAGAATAAACATTACATCCGGTTTCGGCATTTTGAAGTGCGAAAACGGAATTATAAAGCGTGTTCATGTACACTTCAGCATATTCGGGTTGAGCAGTCCAACGAAACAGAGCACTTGTAATTTTTTGAGTGTTGTGTGAGACACATGATTCAGAAGTTTTGTCAGTAAGTGTAGCACTTAAATGATCCGGGTTTCCCCAGTGTTCCGAAGTCTGGGCAGTTGACGTGCTGCCGATAGGCCGAGGGCCACTACTCGAACCATTCACATAACAATGATGCTTTGTAAGTATATCCCAGAAATGAGAAACAACATCGCGGTAATAGCTGTCTCCGGTATTTTCATACCGTTTGGCAAACCCAATTATTAAAGGTAAATGGGTATTGGAGTGCAAACCCGACAAAATATCCTTACCCTCGTACAATGGTTGGCTGAACCATTTGCGGTCGAAAAGACAAGCCAGTTTATAATGAACAGAATCTTTGGAAATAGCGAATAAATCGTTTAGTACATCGTTCATTCCACCTGCTTCGTTTGCGGGATTCGCCTGAGGTGTGTAAAGCATTTTCTCGATTGATTCAGGCGAAAGCTTGTCCATACGCTCTTTTACATAAGTCGCCATATTTACGACTATTGCATATGCTTTTTTATTTCCGGTAGCCTTATAAACATCGAGCATTCCCTGCATGATTTTATGATAGGTATAATACGGAGCCCAAACACCTCCAAATTGAGTTTCAAGTGTAGTGAAATCATTTTCGGGAAAAGCGCTCAGGTATTTGCCCCCCAATTTTTGCTGACAATCAGCAAGCACGTCAACCATGTATTTTACACGTTTTTGAAGCAAGGTATCACCAGTTTTTTCAATCAACAAAGCACAAGCCGACAAATAATGACCAACAAAATGCCCGCGCAAACCCACGCCGGGAGACTCCCAACCTCCCAAGGGTTGTGCTTTCGATTCAATTCCGGCATTTATTCTGAAATTGTGAAGCAGCCTATCTGGGTCAAACTGATAAATATACCGTGCGTTGACAGCCTCCCGCTGCTTTATCCACGACTCAGACAAAACAACATCTTTTGTTGAAAAGACGATAGGTCGTTTGCCTTTATCAAGAAACTGATTTTCCCAACCGCAAATATTTTGGGCATTAAGAGCACTGACAGAGAAAAAAAGAATTCCCCATAATATATTCTTTATCATCATTTTCAATTGAATATTCATTTTCATTACGGTATTAAAGCTTAGAGATTTCAATAACTTCTCCCTTTTTCATACTTAAATCGTATTCGTAAACCTTTTGAGGTTTAACATCGGAAATTGAGGTTGAATGAACCAACGGAGCTTTGATTTCGGGAGTAACGTAAAACGGATTTGAATTGACTCCGTTAGCTTCTGTCAATCCTTTTCCTTTTAAAGGAATATATGAACGTAAACGGCAATTGCCTCCAAGATTGGCTTTTACGATGGCCTTGGATAGTTTGCCACTTTCCCAGGCAATATCCACCACGAAACCACCTCTGGCTCTTAATCCTTTTACGCTGCCTTTTTCCCATCTATCGGGCAGTGCGGGCAACAGGTGCACAGCTCCATCCTGGCTTTGCAGAAGCATTTCGGCTACACCCGACGTGCAACCAAAGTTTCCATCAATCTGAAAAGGTGGATGCGCATCGAAAAGATTGGGATATGTACCGCCATTTTGTTTACCATCAGGCTGTATGGAAGGTGTAAGTTGGTCGTTAATCAGTTTATAGGCATGGTTGCCATCGAGCAAGCGCGCCCAAAGGTTTACTTTCCAGCCCATCGACCATCCGGTGGACTCGTCGCCGCGAGCTACAAGTGATTTTTTTGAAGCTGCAAACAAATCCGGTGTACGATAAGCCGAAATCTGATTCGACGGAAAAAGCCCGTACAAATGCGATACGTGGCGGTGGCGGTCGTCAGGATGATCCCAATCGTACATCCATTCCTGCAATTGTCCCCATTTGCCAATTTGCATGGGTGCAAGGCGTTTCATGGTTTCCTTGATTTTTGCAACCAGATCCTGATCGATATTGAGAATTGAAGCCGATTTTACAGTAATGTTAAACAAATCGAAAACCAACTGGTTATCCATGGTAGTTCCGGCAGATATTGAAGCCCCGGGGTGTACTGACGGCGCGTTTTCGGGCGAAACGGATGGGGAAACCACCAACCATTTATGTTCAGGTTCTTCCACCAGAAAATCGAGGAAGAATTGCGAAGCACCTTTCATCACCGGATACACCGATTCCAGGTATTTCTTATCGCCGCTGTATTCGTATTTGTAGAACAAATGCTGCGAAAGCCATGCGCCACCCATTGGCCATTGTCCCCAGAAAGAGCCATCGACAGAGCCGTTTATGCGCCAAATGTCAGTATTGTGATGCAATACCCATCCCCGGGCTCCATACATATCTTTAGCTGTTTGCTGTCCAGTTTGCGAAAGTTCTTTCAACATCTGCACCAGCGGTTCGTTCATTTCGGTAAGATTCGTCGACTCCGAAGGCCAATAGTTCATTTCGGTGTTGATATTCACGGTATACTTACTACCCCAGGGAGCGAATAAGTTGTCGTTCCAGATACCTTGCAGGTTTGCCGGCTGTCCACCGGGGCGCGACGATGAGATTAACAGATAGCGTCCGAATTGAAAATACAAAGCCACAAATTGCGGGTCGTTGCCTTTGGCAAACCGGGCCAAACGCATATCAGTCGGATTTTTTGCGGCATCGGTTACGCCAAGATCGAGGCTTACCCGTTTAAAATAGCTTTGGTAATCGGCAATATGGTCTTTTAAAGCTTGTTTGTATCTCTTTTCCAATGCTTTCTGGAGGTAAGCCTGTGCCTTTTCGCCGGCATTGCCGCTAATGTCGTTGTAATTCTTAAAGTTGGTGGCCATCGAGATATAAATGGTGGCCACTTTGGCATTGCTTACTTTTAACGTGGAATCGGTAGCAGATACTGTGCCGCCATCGGTTATGATCTTCACTTTTGCTTCAAACAGCACACCGCCTTTTACCGTTTTTTGATCTCCCGAGATACCCGACAAGGTAAATTCGTTGTTTCCATTCGATTTTACTTTCCAGGTCCGGACATTCCAGTTTTCGTTGGGACGATCCATGGCCGCCGTAAAATTAACAGCACCCGCTTTGTCCGCAGCGATTCTTGCAATAATCACCTGATCTGGAAATGACGAGAAAACAGTAGAATTGAAATTCACACCATTCAGTTTATAACGGGAAGTTACAACCGCATTCTCCAAATCCAATTCCCTGTAATATTCCGAGAAATTCTCGTGCCCCGGAAAAGTGAGCTTCAGGTTACCCACTGTTTGGTACGACATACCGTGCGAGGTTTTGCTAATAAAATTTTTGTTTACTAAATCCTGAGCCTCGTAGTATTTGCCTTCGAAAATAAGCTTTCGAACTTCGGGCAACGACGCTTTTGCATCAGGATTATCGTTGCGGTTTGGCGACCCGGCCCAAACGGTATTTTCGTTAAGCTGAATAAGCTCGTTCGATGGATCACCAAAAACCATTGCCCCTAAACGCCCGTTTCCGACCGGAAGAGCCTCAACCCATTGTTTGGCAGGCTGGTTATACCAAAGCTTTAAAGATGAGCTGTTCTGGGCATCAATATTTACTACCGACACCAAACAGAGCAGTATTAAAATATTTACCTTTCTCATATTTTTATTGTAAAACATTATTCGTTTATTATCCTTTAAAGAGATTCGCGCTATGACAAACAACACATATTGAACACGTGAACCAAATTTAAGAACGTTTCCATGGCACCGTCAATTCTTGTTCTTGTGAAACCCGCAAGTTCCACCCATCAAGTTTAAACAGAACGCTTTTTTCTGTGACCAATGAAGCATCCACCTGCACTTCAACTGTACGTTTTTCACCCGGTAGCAACGTAAAATAATTATCCTGCCAAAAGATTGGCAAAATCGGCTCTTTGGTGGAAGCCGTGAGCAATTTGGGGTTGAGCCCAAAAGCAACCGATGATGAAGGATTAGAAAACTCAACAACTAATTTTAATTTGCCATTTTCTTTCGAAACAGCACCGGTTTTTACCTTAACATCGACAGCCGGCAATCGGGACAGCCCTGTAAAATCGGCATTATCATCTCCTTTGTCCGACAGCCAATAAAAATTCGAGGACACTTCCTTCCCTGCTTTATCGGTCAGGATCAGTTTGAGGAAATAGATGCCCTTCTGCTCCTTCGGTATTGCAGGCTTGAAAAGAATTTTGCTTTCGTCGGCCTTTATTTCTGTGGTCATTTCTTTTGAGAAAATCTCTTTCGACTCGAAGTCGTAAGCCTTAGCCACTACCTTTAAACCTTTGAAGTCCTGATAAAAACCGTTCACCAATTGTACTGCCTTTTCCCTGTAGTTATACTGAATGTGTAAAGGTTCGCAGGCCTTTTTTGCCCCATAAAACGCACCGTTGGGATTGAGAAAATAATCGTAAAGCTGCCAGTAAAACTTGGGCCATGCAGCATTGTACATCCAGTAAATCACCCCGCTCGACTTGTATTTATTTCCGGCAAAAGCTTCAAACATCGCCTTGGTAGCCTCAAGTTGCAAAATCTGGGATTTCATGCAATACTCCTCCAGTGAGATCGGTTTTCCGTACCTTGACTCCAATGCCTTGCGCGTAAGAGGATAAAAATCGGAGCGCAGGCGTAAATCCCACGACGAACTGACGGGCCACAGGTCTTTTTCGGGCATGTACTTTTTAATGGTTTCAATCGGGGGCAACTGCTCGCCACCGGGTGAACATTCGGTATTGAACTCAAATTTGCTGTACCAGGAATTGGGCGGAAGGTAACCGTACACCTTAGGCCATGGTCCCATTTTGAGGCCTGAGCGCCCCGCTATTGTACTAGCCGAATCTGTGGCCGATGAGGAATATGGCCTTGTACCATCGTATTGTTTAAGGACGTTAATATAACGTCGTTCAATTTCTTCCGGTGGAAAATTGTCGCTACCGTACAGCCATGTAAACACCGAAGGATGTGCGCGAAGATTGACGATTTGGTCGTGCCAGCTTGCTTCGGCAATATCTGCCGTATGCGGGGTCCAGTCTTTCCAGCTCTCGAACGGATAACCACAACACCAGCCTACCATAACCAGAATACCCAACTCATCGCAACGCTCAAAAAGGTAACCGGAACCACGAGGAGCTTCCATCCTCAGGGTATTCAAGCCCATGAATTTCAGGTAATTCAAATCGGCATCCGTCCGCTCTTTTGACTGGCGCAACATCATATCTTCGGCATAACCACCACCACGGATAACGATGTTTTTACCATTTACCTGGAATACTTTTGTTGGCAGGGAGCCAACCGGGTTCATCCACGAACTGATTTCACGGATACCAAAACGGGTTTTACGCGAATCGGAAACTTTACCATCCACTTCAAAGCTAAGGTTCAAATCGTACAGGTTTTGCGGTCCAACCGTATGCGGCCACCAGAGGCGCGGTTTTTTCACTACGAGTTGTGGAAACTCTTCCGGCGAGAAGATGATTTCCTTCGTTTCATTTGCATTGAGGCTTACTTCTTTGGCAAATGTGATGTTTTCTATTGTCCCTTTCAACAGCCCTTTAACAGGTGTGTTCTCTGCATTTTTCAATTCTGCGACAACAGTCAGCCTGGCTTTATCCGTTGAAGGCAGGTTGAGTTTGGTCTTCACAAACGGATGGTCGATAGCCACCGAACCGCTTGCAGACAAGGTTACATCGTACCAAACACCCAAATTCTTATCTGGAGGCGTAGGATTCCAATCTACCCATGAAATGGTAAGGTCGAACGCTTTGGGTGGAAAAATCTCCAAAGCGAGGCAATTCTTTTCACCGGCTTTTGCATATTTTGAAATATCAAAAGCGAACAACCTGTATGCTCCCTCTATTTGAGTAGAATCTGCTACTTTCTGACCGTTTACCCACAAGTTGGCGCGGTAATTCACGCTATGAAATTTCAGCCAGATATGCTTACTGGAAAAACTGGCGGGGACTTCAAATTCAGTACGATACCACCACGGAGATTCAAAGGGATTGCCCTCGGGCTTATCCCACCTGCGTATGCCTGGCAATTCGAAATAGTTATTGCCATAATACGGGTCGGCATATACCTTGTTTGCTACAAGTGCCGCCAAAACGGTAGAAGGCATCATTATAGGATACCAACCTTTGGCGGCATAACCTGACGTGGAAATGGCACTAGCCTTATCCTTAACTTTCTCAGAAGATTGTATGGACCAATTGTCACGAAGGACAATGTTTTGTGCCAAAATACTTGACGACACAAAACTTGTCAGAAGCAGTATCAAACAATAAAGACTTAAATATTTGTGACGGTTCCTTTTCATAAGTGCTGTTTATACTAAGCAACAATATTTTGTTTCTATTCTACTCTAATGATTATTTCTTGTCCTTTAAGTGCCTCGGAAGAAGCCTTCAATTTAATTTCACCAGCTTGTTTACCTGATTGAACAATCACAAGGCATTTACCTTCATACGCTTTACGGTAAGGTTGTTGAAAGCTTTCTATACTTGTCGGATTTGAATTTCCTACAGCAACTATCTTCCCTTTCCCTTCAATACTAAATTTTATCCGGTTATTTGTCAGAGGATTCAAAATGCCGTTTTTATCAGTGATTTCAACAGTAATGTAGCTCAAATCCTGACCATCAGCTTTAATCGTGGTTCGGTCGGCAGCTAGGTGAATCTTTGCAGGTTCTTTGGCAGTAATAAGTTCGCTTTCTGCTGTTTTTATACCCTTTATGTATCCAATTGTTTTTAATGTACCTTGTTCATATGGAACTTGCCAAGTAGCTTTGAATTCGGTTTTTCGTGAGGTTGTTTTAGTGCCAATTACCTTATCGTTTAAAATAAGCTGAACACTATCGCAGGCTGAATAAGCAACAACTGTCAGTTCTTTTCCCTCATAACCCGGCCATGTCCAACTTTGTTTCACATCGTCCCAGCCCCAGGGAGAATCTCCTGTTCCGTCAAAAGAATGGACTGGTGCAAATACAAATGCCGATAGTTTGCTGCCATGATTGAATAGTACATCACGGTAATACGACCTTGGTCTTTTAAAACCACATAAATCGATATCACCACTATACGTGGATGTCCAGGGGTAGAGTTCCGCCTTGTTCTTGCTGAATCCCCACCAACCAAGAGCCACTTCACCCATAAAATCCATAGCCGTCCACTCAAAGTTACCCAGCACATAATCATAATCCATGGCTCGCATCCAATTATAAAACGAATGGCGAGGGTCTATTTCAATCGAAAACATAGCCCTGTTTGGTAAGCGTTGATGGTCGTTTTCGTATTGCGACGCCTGATAGCTATAACCGCATATATCCAATGCCGCAAAAATAGGGTCACATTTACGCCATTCGTCCGGAGAGCCATTCCGCCAGTCCTTTCCGGTTAATGCAACGTCAGCCGCTACTGCCCTCGATGGGTCTAAAGAACGAACTAAACCTGCAATTTGATATGCCAAAGCAACCCCAATGCTATCCCTGTTTTCACGAATCTGGTTACCTATCCCCCATGCAAATATACTGGGGTGATTTCTGTCGCGCATGATTATGCTGGTAATATCTTTTCTCCACCAGTCATTAAAATAAACATGATAATCGTCATCACGCCAACCTTTGGTCCAAACATCAAAAGATTCATCGAGAACCAGCATCCCGAGCCTGTCGCAAGCATCGAGAAAGACCGATGATGGGGGATTATGACTGCAACGAATGGCATTAAACCCTGCGGCTTTCATTAGTTCTACCCGGCGCTCTTCGGCTCTGTCGTTGGCAACTGCACCCAAAGGGCCATTGTTTGCATGCAATGCACCTCCCTTGAGTTTTAAATGCTTTTCATTCAGAAAGAAACCTTTCTCAGAATCGAATCGCAAGGTGCGAATTCCAAAATTTGTTTCAGTTTTATCAATTATCTTACCATCCTGTACTATTTCGCAAACGGTTTTATAAATTGCCGGTGATTCGGGCGACCATAAGTCCGGTTTGGGTATGTCGAAAGGAATATTGATGATTGAAGGTACATTCTTAAGTATTTGTGTAAAAAGTTTCTTCTCTGAAATCTTTTCTGAGTTGGGGTTTAGGATATAGCAATTTAGGGTAATATCTGTATTTTGGGCTGTATAATTATTTACAGTTGCTTTAACTTCTATTCTTGCATTCGACGAATCGGCACGGGTAGTTGTAACAAATGTCCCCCAATGGGCAATATGAAGTTTATCGGTGGTTTCCAAGTAAACATGGCGATAAATACCCGAACCCGAATACCAGCGGGAGTTGCATCCTTCGTTCTTTACTTCCACGGCAATAACATTTTCCGTATCGCCGAAATTCAGATATTTCGACAGGTCGTACCCAAAAGCAGTATATCCGTATGGATGATTACCCACATGATGTCCATTTATCCAAACATCGGAATTCATATATACTCCATCGAATTGAATCGTCACAACTTTATCTGAGAGATCTTTTGGTAGTCGGAAATGCTTTCTGTACCAACCAGTTCCTCCAATGGTATAACCCGTTGAAAAGCCGCATATTGCTTCCGAATCGAAAGGGCCGCTAATAATATGAGGCTTACCTGCTGATGATTGTGTTTTATCTGTAACAGGTAAATCCTCGATACTCCAATCATGCGGCAATGAAATATTTCGCCATGTTTTATCCTCGAAATCAGATTTCTCAGCACCAGCCACTTTGCCCCTGTGAAATTTCCAATCCGCATCAAAAAGAGAACCTCTTTGAATGTCCAGTGCTATAGCATTTGAATAAAACGCTAATAAGAATACAATTAGAGACATCGACCTGTTATTCATATTTAATTACTTGTTTAAAAATGAAGGGAACTCATATTTTTTCATTCAG
>DATFAW010000078.1:0-5974 GCA_035254165.1 Paludibacter sp. | reverse complement strand
AAAGTATATTATAAAGCCTTTGCACGATCATATTACAGAATAGTTCTCTTACCGGAAATCCGGCTCTGCGGAAAGTGGCTGCGCGACATTGGTTTTGATTCAGGAAAAACAGTAACAGTGGAACATTCTGAAAACAAAATCATCATTACGGTTGATAGTGATTAATTATATATATTTAATAATGCAAGATAAAGCCATTGTACAAATAGGGAAATTGGTATTAAAAGAAATGAGTAATAAAGAGTCTTATCAGCTTTTTATTCAAAATATGTTTCCTGAAAAAGCAAACTATAAAATGATAGTTGTTGTTTTCGAATTAAAGACTATTGAAAGCGGACTTACTTGTTCTTTTAAAAATATTGATGCGCAAAATGTTAGCACCGAGAACTTTCAAAAATATGCTTACAGAAAAGGATCTGCCCGTGGTGGAGATATAACTTTCACAACAAAGTTTGGGGACATTGAAAAGAAGTTTCGGACATTGGTAGATAATCAGTTTAAAACGCTCATTAATCGACTTGCTCTTAATTCACTGGCTAAAGAGCAACAGGTTTTTCAAACTGTTTACCAATATTTATTGCAGGATGCGAATTATGCGAATATAAAAAATGAATTATCGCATTTCTATGATAGCCTTTCTAAGGAAAATAAAAATGCTTCGGGTTTAAGTTTAATGTTTATAATCGATAATGAAGAGAAATATTTGGCGGATTTCGAAATTGTTCAACAGATACTTACTTTGAGCGGCACTGAAGAAAAATCAGAAAAGTATGATGTTAAGTCTGAAGGCGTTGACGCCATATGCTCTGTTTGTTTACAAAAAAAGCCAACTCTTCATGGCTTCGCTTCTCCATTTAAATATGCAACAGTTGACAAACCTGGGATGGTGAGTGGATTTTTTAAACAAGTAAATAATTGGCGAAATTATCCCATCTGTACCGACTGTAGCTTGGAATTCGAATTGGGGAGGAATTATATAGTCAATAACCTCAGCGGCTATTTCTATGGAAATGCATATTGTGCAATCCCAAAAACTGTTTTAAGTAAGGATATCAAAAGTTTAGAAAGAGCACGATTACGTTTAAAAGATTTATACAGCGACCTAAAATTTGGACAAAAAATTAAAGTAAAAGAAGATAGTTTACAGAAGATGATTGCGATGGAAGAAGATTATTTCAATCTCAATCTCCTTTTCTATGAAGAAAATCCCACAACGAAGGCAATTAAAATTAAATTACTGTTGGAGGAAATTGTTCCTTCAAGATTTAGGAAGCTTTTTGTTGATGTGCCAGAGAAGATAAATGAGCATCCTTTGTACAAAGAAGCGATAACAATTAAAAAGGAGAAGTTTGATTTGATATTCAACTTTGGGGTTCTGAAAACTTTTTTTGAAAAGGATTTTTATGACCTGATTCAAAAAGTTTTTATGCTTCAGCATATTTCAAAGGAAGCATTGTATACTAAGTTTATGGAAGTAATTCGTACAAACTATAATAGGATGCAAACTTCTGATGGGTATGTGGAAATGACAAATTTAACCATTCGTAAAGCACATTTAACTACCTGCTATCTGCAGGAACTGGGATTGATTGATTACAACTCAAATTATACATCAATGGACACAATAGAACAAAACGAAAAAAAGCAATCTTTCGATCTTGAAAAGTTAAGAAATTTTGTAAGTGAAAATCAAGGATTTTTAGATTCTGACTATAAGGTTGGAATTTTCTCTGTTGGAATATTGGTAAGGCTTTTGTTAAATATTCAGCAAGTCAATTTGGGCAATACTCCCTTTGAGAAAAAATTAAGAGGTTACAACCTTAGTGCAGAATTGTTACAAAGTATATATGTTGAGGCACTAAATAAAATATCGCAGTACCAAGGATTTTATGCCTATTCCAACTTACGGGAATTTATAGATCATTATTTTATACTCAACATTCACTTGGTTCACAAGATTTCAAACAATGAATTATCATTCTATTTTGTTGCGGGACTTGAATTTGGGAATCAATTCAAAAACATCGAAGTAAAAGAAGAATTACAAAAATCCTAATAATAATTTTTATGGCACAAACAATTAAAAATCGAAGTGAGCTTTTATTTCTTTATGAAATAGAAAACGCTAATCCAAATGGAGACCCGCTTAATGAAAACCGGCCCAGATTTGATGCGGAGAATTCAACAGTTATTGTTTCAGATGTCCGCCTCAAGCGAACCATTAGGGACTATTGGTTTGAGTACAAAGGATTCAATGGCACTGGTGGTAAGGATATATTTGTTAGAGAAACAAAATATATCGATGGTGATAAGGAATATGTTTCTGATGGTAAAAGGCGAGCTGTTGCATTTAGCGAAAGCAGAGAAAAGGTGTTAGAATCATGTATTGATATTCGTGTCTTTGGCGGCGTATTACCTTTAAAAAATAATTCAATAACATTAACAGGGCCAACCCAGTTTCAAATGGGTTGCTCTCTTCATAAAACTGAAGTTATTACAGAACAGGGCACTGGTGCTTTTGCATCTGGCGAGAAAAAATCACAATCTACTTTTAGAACCGAGTATAAAGTGCCTTATGCATTGATTGGTTTTAATGGTGTAATTAATGAAAAGTCAGCAAATTACTCTTTGATGAGTGGGGATGATAAAAAGCTGCTACAGGAAGGTATTTGGGAAGGAACAAAAAATCTAATATCACGTTCTAAGTTTGGGCAAAGTCCTGTTCTGTTAATGATAATCAATTACAAGGATTCATTCTACATTGGTAATTTACGGCAACGATTAAAATTGATTTCAGATAAAAATGATCTGGCAATTCGTGGATTAGCAGATTTCAAATTGGATGTAACCGATGTGTTTGCTGAACTAAGGGCGAATAAAGAAAAGATTGAATCAGTAGAGATAAAATTAGACTCCAGATTAAAACTGGTGCCAGAAGCAACAATTATTGACGGAAAATTCGATCTGAATGCACTCTGATAAAATACTGGTGTTTGATATCGGAAGTGAATATGGTCATTTTCGAAAATTCAATACAACCACATCTCCTCTTACTTATTCTATTCCGACACGTTCGGCCATAACTGGCATCCTTGGAGCTATATTAGGAATTGAAAGAGAAATTTCAGCGGGAAAATTTCGGGAAGGAGTTATACCTGTTGCGGAAATATTTGCTAAAGAGAATGCTTATATTGGGGTTCAGCTAATTAATCCTGTAAAAAAGATAAATATTGCTTTTAACTTATTAGATACAGAAAAAACGGCTGCCAGTTTTTTCAATATTAAGCAGCGCACACAAATAGAATTTGAGTTATTAAAAAATCCTTCTTTCCGCATCTTCGTAAACTTGCGGGATGAAAAAATCTTTTCTGAATTGATTGATCGCATAAGGGAGAACAAGACACACTTTACTCCTTATTTGGGTTTGAGTCAGTTTACAGCCACTGTTGAATTTAGAGGTGTGACAAAAGCGAAGCTATTACAAGGGAACAACTTCTATGATGTGGTAACAGCTGTGAACCTCTCAAACACTGATCCCGGAGACCCAATTCAATTTAATCGGTCAATTGATTTTAAATACACTTCCGATACGATGCCGGTCCAAATGTTGAGAGATAGAATTGTAACTGAATATTCAGAAGTTGTTCTGGAGACTAATGGGAATGCGATTAAAATAAAATCAGGAGAAATTTATCAAACAGATGATTTTGGTAACATTTTGTTTTTATGAAAATATATTCCCATCCTGATAAACTACTATTTGATCATCTGAATGAGGTAGCAATAAATTGTAAACGTTTAGTTTCAGAACGAACATTGTTTGTAAATAACCCGCTAAGGAAGCAAGCTTTACATGATCTCGCTTATCTTTCAGGGGCCTTTCACGACTTAGGTAAAGGCACTTCGTTTTTTCAACACTACTTGTTGAGTGAAGAGCATGAAATAAATGGACCCAAAAATCACGCTTTGATTTCTGCACTTTTTGTAAAGGAAATTTCAAAAGAATATTTGAGTAAAACCGAGTTGTCTGCTACCGAAAAACAGCTATTTGCACATCTAACTTTTACATCGGTTAAACGGCACCATGGAGTATTAAACAATTTCGAAAATGAACTTTATATTGAATTAAAAAGCAAAGAACTTCAGGAGCAAATTGCATCATTTAACGAGGACGATATAGAAACTATTATTGCTCATTTTAGTTCAGCCCTATCATTAAAATATTGTTTTAAGGACTTTAAAAAGTATATTCTTTCAAAAGCATACCTTGATGACATGCCTGAATTTTATTTAGAATTTTCGGAAGATGAAGATTTTAATAAATTAAACTTACAGGACAAGATTGAACTTTATTATTTCCATCAATTACTCTTCAGTATTTTATTGCTATCTGATAAAACGGATGTTATTTTAGATGTCAATCCTGATGTTGAGAAAAAAACTGTAACATTCGATAAGGTAAAATCATTTAGAAAAAGGAAAAGTTTCGATATTCCTAAAAGTGAACTTGATGAAAAGAAAAATGAAGCGTTTGATACTTCTCTGAAAAACTTATCCAAAGTTTTTTCAACTGATAAACATATATATTCAATAACACTACCTACAGGGTTAGGAAAAACGATCACGTCCTTTGCTGTAGCGCTGGAAATGAAAAATTTATTAAGATCTTCCGCTTTAAGAGTAATTATAACAATTCCCTTTACTTCAATCATTGACCAGAATTTTGAAGTATATAGCCAGATTGTGGAGTCAGAAAATTCTAATATATTACTTAAACATCATCATTTAGCAGAGCCTGTTTATAAACTTAATGATGAAGAATTAACTCCTGATAAAAGTGAATTTATGATTGAAACCTGGCAATCGGGAGTAGTTGTTACAACTTTTGTTCAATTACTGAATTCAATTTTCTCAAATAATAAATCATTGTTAATGAAATTGCCTAACCTGGCAAATTCCATTATTATTTTGGATGAAGTTCAGACAGTACCATATCAGTATTGGCAACTTATAAAGAATACGTTTGAGATTTTAGGAAAAAATTACAACTGCTATTTTATATTGATGTCAGCTACGATGCCCCTTATGTTTTTACCAGGTAAAGAAATAATTGAGATTGTACCGGATTATGAAAAGTACTATGGGTATTTTAATAGAACAAAGTTGATTAACAGATCTGGCAATTCAATTTTGTTTTCTGATTTTATAGAGGATATTACTGTTTATTTATCCACCAATGTAAAAAAGGACATTTTAATAATACTAAACACGAAGAAGCATTCGAAACAGTGTTTTGAGGAATTAAGAAATTGCATTGATAGCGAATCTGAGGATATTTATTATCTATCAACTATGATTACTCCATGGGAACGAAAGTCTATTATAAACCTCATCAAATTAAAATCCGGTAAAAGAAAAATAATTGTCTCTACTCAATTGATTGAAGCAGGTGTTGATATTTCTGTGGATGTTGTTTTCCGGGCTATGGCACCTATTGATGCAATCATACAAGCAGGTGGGCGGGCAAACCGATATAATGAAAAATTACACCAGGGAGAAGTTTACTTGTATGAAATTGAAGAAATGAGAAAGG
This sequence comes from Paludibacter sp., assembly GCA_035254165.1. Lineage (GTDB taxonomy): Bacteria > Bacteroidota > Bacteroidia > Bacteroidales > Paludibacteraceae > Paludibacter. The sequence goes on along the minus strand of DATFAW010000078.1, from coordinate 381 downwards.
CGACATCTTTAATTTATGGTGCTGATTTGATCCAAAAAACAAAAAATGTTTTAAAGGGAATTGATACAATAGAAGAGGAATTATATCTGTCTTTGATTCGAAATTATTTCAAAGAAGTGCGTAAACAATCGGAAAGTCACGTTTCAAAATACCTGTCCGCTATTTGTAAATTTAACTTCAAGGATGTTGGAGAATTTTCCCTGATTGAGGAGCGAAAGGCAGAGTCAGTTTTCATTCAGCTAAATGTTGAGGCTAAAGAAGTTTGGGAAAAATATTTAAACATTTGGGAAAGCCCTGCTCTTGATATTTTTCAAAAAAAGCAGGAGTTTGCTAAAATTAAATCAACTTTTTATGATTTTGTAATTAGTGTGCCGGTACCAT
>DATFAW010000077.1:0-3543 GCA_035254165.1 Paludibacter sp. | reverse complement strand
CGATCTACATCTTCGCCCAAGAGTTCAATAATTTTGTGGTAATGTTCGGCTATTTTGGCTGTTTTTTCGGCATCAAAAGGAACCGGTTGGTTGAGATTAAAATCCATCATACGTTTTATTTTGAGGTCGAAACAATGATTTGTTCCCGAACGATATATATTTCACTTTTTAAATTGGGGAATGCTTCTTTCAATTGACTCCTTACTCTCTGAGCCTCAGCCTGAGTCCTGAAGTCACCAACTCTGACTTTCCAGAAAGGCGAAGTGTAATTGACATAAACAGCTTCATCGGGGAATTCGTCTTTTATCTGTTTTTCAATACGGAAAGCTTCTGTTTTAGCTGTTCGTTGTGCATTGCTCGAAAAAACCTGTACCCGGAAGCCATTTGCCATTACCTGATCTTGTGAACTTAAATGCTTTTTGTTGGCCAGCAGTGCATCAATTCGTTTGTCTTGATGAACTTTTACTGTTGCATGTGTGGTCGAATCGGTTGTAGCAAGTGCATCGAAGATATTGTTTTTTTGCAAATCCGGATTTTGTTGCGCTTGTAAAGCTCCAATAATCAAGAATAAAGCAACAATGAACGGAAAACTTTTTATTTTCATTTTCTGATATTTTTTAGGGTGCAAAGTTATACAAATGTTGCGGTTTCTCAGAATGTTTTCTCAAATTTGTTGTCTAGCTGTTTTGTAAGATTCTGGGAATCAATTTTTCTGATAATTATTCTACCTTCATAATTAATTTTTAATCACTTAATGCTATCTTTGTTCTTCTTTTTTTAAACGTAAATCTGTTTTATGACTAATTGCAAAATTGCCATTATCGTTGCCGGAGGAAAGGGTGAGCGCATGCAAGCTGATATCCCCAAGCAATTTCTGGAAATAAAAGGTAAGCCAATCCTGATGCATACGCTGGAAGTTTTTCAACGTTACGATGCTTCGATGAAACTTGTCTTGGTACTGCCTGCGGTTCAGGTTGAGTTTTGGAGTGAGCTTTGCAAAAAGCACAGTTTCTCACTTCCGCATCAGGTTGTGACAGGCGGGCAAACCCGCTTCCAGTCGGTGAAAAATGGACTGGAAGCAATAGCAGGTTCTGCGTTGGTGGCGGTGCATGATGGTGTTCGCCCGTTGGTAAGTGTAGAAACCATTGCCCGATGTTTTGATGCGGCTGAAAAGTACGGTGCAGTTATTCCTGTGGTAGATTCGGTGGATAGCATCCGTCAAATAACCGGAGATGGCAGCCAGTCTGTTGATCGGTCGGCGTATAAATTAGTCCAAACACCACAGGTTTTCGATGCTGAGTTATTGAAAAAGGCCTACGAGCAAGATTTCTCGCCGCTGTTTACGGATGATGCTTCAGTGGTGGAAGCTATAGGGGTGAAGATACATTTGGTAGAGGGGAATCGTGAGAATATTAAGATTACCACGGAGTTCGATTTGAGAATTGCAGAAACCCTTATTTAAGGATAGGTCGCGACCTGTCCCTACAACGATAACAATTATAATGAGCACTAAACCCACCAGCATACAATGGCTTGACACCTTACGCGCATTAGCAATGCTGGGTGTAATTATCATTCATATTTCCTCCCCGTTGGTGAATATGACTTACGGTAGGAATATGCCGTATTGGTGGATAGGCAATATGGTGGATTCGGCCGTGCGGTTTGCAGTCCCGCTGTTTTTGATGCTCAGCGGCGCAACTTTGTTGGGGAAAGAATACAAACTGGGTGAGTTTTACAAGCGGCGGTTTACGCGCGTGCTCGTCCCTTTTTTGTTTTGGATACTGGTTTATTGGATTTACCGATGGATGGTACTTATCCCGAAACAGCAGCCCCACGAGTTTCACGCCATTTTGCAATGGGGAGTGAGTCTGTTTCTGAAGGAAGGCGTTTCGAAGCACTTTTGGTACATTTACATGATTTTGTTTATTTACCTGTTTGTCCCGTTTTTAGGCAAAGGCCTGCGAAAACTAACTATGCCGACAATCTCAAATTTGCTGTTAGTCTGGGTCGTTATTGTTTTTGCGTGTAAGTCTTTGCCATTAAATATGTACAGTTGGTCGGGTGAATATGCCGGCAAGTTGTTGGGTTATTTTCTTCAATCGGGCTATTTGGTACTGGGTTATTATTTGAGTAGATTACCGGTTTATCCAACCCGGATTCGCTATTCGGCAGCAGCGATTTTTACAGTAAGCATATTGGTTTCGGCGGTTTGCACCTACTGTTTTAGCCGGAGCATCCATAAACTCGACTTGAGCCTGTATGGCTATTTATCAATAAATACCATTATCCAGTCGATGGCTATTTTTATGTGGATGAAAGACTCAAATATAAGAAACGAGCATTTTAACCGTTTCTTTGAAACTGTGAGTAATTACAGCTACGGCATTTATCTGGTGCATATCCTGGTTATCGGCATTTTCTTTCAATACGATATTTTCTGGACCATGGCGCACCCACTGATTTCATTGCCGGCGCTTGCGATTATGACGTTAGTTTGCTCGTTTGTCATTATTTTTGTGCTGCGGAAGCTTCCGTTTGGGAAATACATAGCGGGGTAATGCCTCTTTCGATTATCGGATAATTGATGTTGAGCTTTAGATGACCGATGTAGATGACCGGATTGTTAGTATTGTTAACCAGATTGCCGATGTCGAGCTTTCGATAGTATGTTTTGTTAATCAGATAGCATGTGTAACTGTCAAGGTTGTCAGTTTTGTTAATTGGATTACAGATGTAAGTGTCAGGATTGTCAGTTTTGTTAATCAGATTGACGATGGTGAGCTTCAGATAGCATGTTTCATTAATCAGATAGCCGATGTCGAGTGTCCGATTGTATGTTTCGTTAATTCGACAGCATGTGTAGGGCTTTCGGTAGCAAGTTTCACCAGTAAGATAGCCGATGATGAGGGTAGACGGTGTGTTTTGTTAAATGTGTAGAGGATTTCAAAACGGCTATAATTGTTAATCGATTTGATGTATTGAAGAATGATTTGATAACCTTTATAAAACAAATAAATATGGCTAAAACAACAATTACAATTGATAAAATAATTGAAGATGCAAATAGAATTAAAATTTTAAACGATTCATATTTATTTTCATATCCACATTTCAAACGATATTTCACTGATATCAAAGGTGATTTTACCGAACATGATTTGATAATAGGGATTCATTTTATTTATGGTTGGATGCCTACGATTTTCGAATTTAAAAATGGAAAAACAGGAAAAGAATCTATTTTTGAAGATAAAATAATCCGAAAAAATATAAGTGAAGCAGTTGAAATTGTCAATAAGATTAGGCGCGAAGATTCCGATCTAACCCCTTCAAATTATGATTTATTAAAAAAACTGTTCAATAACTCACTAGTTGGAACATCAAAGTTTTTGCATTTCATAAACTCAGATAAGTTTGCAATTTGGGATAGTAATGTTTTAGCATTTCTAATGACTGAGAAAGAACTAGTAAACTCTATTGGGATTAATAATGTGATCGAGAGCATTCCTAATTATATGGAATATCTAAGCTTGCTGGGTG
>DATFAW010000076.1:0-10225 GCA_035254165.1 Paludibacter sp. | reverse complement strand
TTAGTCAACTAGAAGATGCTTTATGAGTTTAAATATCTATTTTATTAAAAAAAGCACAAAATATTTTATCAATTCAAAGCAAAAGCGTATTTTTGTATAGATTTTTTTGAAAAATGAAGAACCGTTACGAAGAGCTTATACACGCATTTGAAATAAAACTGCGAAAATTGATTTCGGAGTACAAGTCATTGCAAATTCAAAATGCTCAACTGAAAGCTGATTTGGACCGGAAACAAACGGATTTAATGCTGGCTCATCAGGAGGTTTTGGAACTTCGAAAAAATTACGACCATTTAAAAATTGCAAGAAACTTGGGTATCTCAGAAACTGAGAAAACAGAATCCAAGCTAAAAATAGCCAAAATGGTGCGGGAAATTGACAAATGTTTAGCTCTTTTGGATGAATAGAGCTTATGAAAGACGATATTTTTTTAATAAATGTGCAAATTGGTGGCTTAAGATTGCCCCTACGTATTGCTCGTAAAGACGAAGAACTGTACCGTAAAGCAGAAAAATTACTGGTTAAACACTTAGATGACTACCAGCAAAAATTCAGCCAACGACCTACAGAAGAAATTCTCATTTTAGTTGCATATCAATTAGCAGTTATGATATCAAAGCAAGAGTTTGCCGATGATATAGTTCCATTAGCAGAAAAAATTCAATCTCTTGATCAAGAACTGAAAGCATTGCTTTCGAAGGAGTAAATCGTTTTTTAAACACAAATTACCGCATTACGTTGTTTAGGAAGAACTTCAGAAATCTCGAGTTCCTTTCATATTCAATGTCAATGCGTTTTTTATGTGTATTGACTAGACAAATCAAGATAATAAAACTAACTATAAATAAATTACTTACTTTAAACTTTCAAAATGGAAAACATAATAATCGGATTGATTGCTTTAATTGTTGGAAGCGGAGGGACTTTTGTCCTGTTTCGCTTTATCAACAAACGGGCAATGCAAGAGGCAGCAGCAGAGGCTGAGCTGCTCAAGAAAAATAAACTTATTGAAGCAAAAGAGAAATTCATAGCACTAAAAGCGGAACATGAGCAACAAGTTCAGGAGCGTAATGCTAAGATTCAAGTAGTTGAAGTCAGACTTCAACAAAAAGAAATGCAACTGAACCAAAAACAAGGCGATGTGCAACGAAAAATAAATGAAATCGAAGCTCAAAAAGAACACTTAGACCTTCAATTTAATGGACTTGACAACAAGAAAAAAGAACTTGAGCACTTGCATCATCAAGCTCAGATAGAACTTGAAACCATTTCAGGCTTATCTGCCGACCAAGCAAAAGAACGTTTGATTGAGGCATTAAAAGAAGAAGCTAAAACCGAAGCCATGTCGTATGTGAACGACATTATGGAAGAGGCCAAAATGACCGCCAACAAAGAAGCAAAGAAAATCATTGTACAGAGCATTCAACGTGTTGCAACTGAAACAGCTATTGAAAATTCCGTCACCGTATTCCATATCGAATCGGACGAAATAAAAGGAAGAATCATTGGTCGTGAAGGTCGTAATATTCGTGCTTTGGAGGCTGCCACCGGTGTTGAAATCATTGTTGATGACACCCCCGAAGCTATTGTCCTTTCGGCTTTTGATCCTGTTCGTCGCGAAATTGCACGTTTGTCGCTCCACCAATTGGTTACAGACGGACGTATTCACCCTGCCCGCATTGAGGAGGTAGTGAACAAGGTTCGCAAACAAGTCGAAGAAGAAATTGTAGAAATTGGAAAGCGCACTACCATCGATTTGGGAATTCACGGGTTGCACCCTGAGCTTATTCGGATGGTTGGTAAAATGAAATACCGTTCGTCTTACGGGCAAAATTTATTACAACACGCTCGCGAAACTGCCAATCTTTGTGCAACAATGGCTTCAGAACTTGGATTAAACCCCAAAAAAGCTAAACGAGCCGGACTATTACACGACATTGGCAAGGTGCCGGATGATGAACCAGAATTGCCACACGCAATTCTTGGCATGAGACTTGCAGAGAAGTATAAAGAGAAACCGGATATTTGCAACGCAATTGGCGCTCACCACGACGAAGTGGAAATGGAAACCCTTATTGCCCCTATAGTTCAGGTATGCGATGCTATTTCGGGAGCACGTCCGGGAGCACGTCGTGAGATTGTGGAAGCATACATCAAACGATTGAACGATTTGGAGAATTTGGCGTTGTCTTATCCAGGTGTATTAAAAACATATGCCATTCAGGCAGGTCGCGAATTGCGTGTGATTGTTGGAGCAGATAAAATAGATGATAAAGAAACAGAATTATTATCATTCGATATCGCTAAAAAAATACAAGATGAAATGACCTATCCGGGTCAAGTGAAAATTACCGTTATCAGAGAGACGAGAGCGGTAAGCTACGCAAAATAATGCATAATTGATAATTCATAATTATGAATTATCAATTTAAAAAGGGGGCTGTTTGGTTTTGACAGCAGGTAGAACTGATATGTAAGCATGTCGAGCATTGAGAAAACGGCTCGTAAATCTCGGATCTCAAACAACTAACTGGCGAAAATAACTACGCTCTTGCTGCTTAATCGAATCATAGTAGATAAGCTTAATTCCGGTACCAGGTACTAGAACGAGACATTTCCCGGCGGCCGTCGCTTCGAGGCCAATGATCAGGAGATGCGGATAAATCGAAGATAGTCGTACTTAGCCTTGGAAGCACGATGAAATAAAAAGGATAAGGCGCGGGTTGGTGGCTTTGGTCTTGCCCACGCACGAAAACCTAAGCAAAGATAAACATGTAGAAAGCTTATTATTTCCTTGTTTGGACGAGGGTTCGACTCCCTCCAGCTCCACAAAAACAAAATCAAAACTACTCAAATACCTGTAAATTATATAATTTACAGGCATTTGTATTTTAAGCAAGTCACAAAATATTCAATACCTATCAATCTGCAGGTGCTGAATTCGGTGGACTTAAATAAGTTTATTACCAGTTATGAGTTCTATCTAAAGTCTGCATGTAACTGTTGCCAAAACATAGCAGTTAACAAAGTGTGGATTCTTCTTTCCCCACCGCTTTCCCCGAATTTCCCCAACTTTCCACAGCCCGTACAAAGAGTAAATAGCTGATTATATACACACTATATGTTTCGGCACAATTATTGGTTTTAATTCTGTAAATAAAATCAATACGAACCATTAAATTCAAAAACAATGAAAACGATTAAATTTCATGTAGTTATTGCAGTGCTTGCATTAATGACAGCGTCGTGTGTCGAAAATTCGTCAAAATACAAAACTGCTATTGCAGAGCGCGATTCGCTGGTGACACAGAAGCAAGCCCTGGATTCCAACTACAACCAGTCACTTACTCTTTTGAATGAGATTGAAGAGGGCTTTTCGAAAATCAACAAAAATGAGAACGGCTTGAAGGTAAATCTTAAAGGAGCAGAAGGTTCTAGCACTCAAAGAGCCCGGATAGCAGCTCAAATGACTGAAATAAAAACGACCATGGAGCAGAACAAAGCAAAAATTGCTGAACTTCAGCGTCTGGCTGCTAAAAGAGGAAAAGCAAACGGCCTGTTGACAGAAACAATCAAACGTCTGCAAAGCAATTTGGACGCAGAAAGTGCTCAGATCCAATCCTTACAGGCGGAACTCGAACAGAAAAATATCAAAATTAATGAACTAAACAGCACGGTGACCGAGCAGGGTAAGAATATTGCTGAACAGCAAAATGAAATCGAACAGCACAAATCAACGATCAAAAGCCAGGATGCCGATCTACACACGGTATGGTATTGCATGGGCACATTTAAACAACTCAAGGAAGAAAAAATAGTAACCGGGGGCGGACTCTTCCAGACCAAGAAACTGGCAACCAATGAATTTGATCTGAAAAATTTCACGCAGGGTGATTTAAGAAACCTTCCTTCCATTCTTACCAATAGTAAAACGGCGAAGATGCTTTCATTACATCCCAAAGACAGCTATAAACTGGTAACGGGCGATGATAAAAAAATTACAATTCAAATTACAAACCCTCCAAAATTCTGGAGCCTTTCAAAATATTTAGTTGTACAAATATAACACCCGCACAGTCCTTAATAATTTTTCACTAAGCTAAACAGTTTTATTTCAGAAAGGAATTAAAATATCCACTAAAATGTTTATTTTTGTTCCCTATATGAAACAGACAATTTTAATAATAGAAGATGACATCACTTTTGGAACAATGTTGCAAAAGTGGTGTTGTCGTAATGGATTTGAAGCAGAATTATGCTCTGGCATTACCGCTGCGCAAACCCTACTGTCTAAACAAAAAATTCAGCTGGTGTTGAGCGATTTGCGCTTGCCTGACGGCGATGGAATTGCGCTGTTGCATTGGATCCGGGAACAGAAGATGGACATTCCTGTTATCGTAATGACAAGTTATGCCGAAATAAAAAGCGCGGTGGCAGCAATGAAGCTCGGTGCGGAAGATTTTCTGGAAAAACCGATGAACCCCACCATTCTGAAAAGCAAAATTGAACAAGCCCTTTCGATAAAACCGGCTGCTGCAAAACCTGCAAAACCATCAAAACCAACTGCCGGCAACATGATATTAGGCAAAAGTGCGGAAGCCAGGCAAATGTACGACCATATTCTAAGGGTGGCTCCCACACGCATGTCGGTGCTGATAATCGGCGAAAGCGGTACGGGTAAGGAATATGCAGCGCGGATGATTCACGAAAACAGTTCGCGGAACAATAAACCTTTTCTTGCTGTCGATTGCGGTAGTTTATCGCGCGAGCTGGCTCCGAGCGAACTGTTCGGGCACCTCAAGGGATCATTTACATCGGCCGTAGAAGATAAAACCGGGGTATTTGTGCAAGCCGACCAGGGAACTGTATTTCTGGATGAAGTAGGCAATCTTTCGTATGATGTACAGGTGCAACTGCTGCGTGCGTTGCAGGAACAGAAAGTGCGGCCGGTAGGTTCGGTCAAAGACATCAAAGTAGATGTGCGTATCCTTGCCGCCACAAACGAGAATCTGGAGACAGCTATTGCCGAGGGACGTTTCCGTGAAGATTTGTATCACCGCCTGAATGAACTTTCGATTTTTGTACCGCCCATCCGGGAACGTAAAGGTGATATTGAAATTTTTGCCAATGAGTTCCTGCGCCAGGCCAATGAGGAATTGGAGAAACACGTTGAGAAATTTTCAACCGAAGCTTTGGCTCTGCTCGAAAAGCAGCACTGGAGCGGTAATTTACGTGAATTGCGCAATATGGTGCGGCGTCTGGTATTGTTTGCATCAAAAGACATTATCACTACCGACGACATTCCTGCTTTTACTCCATCACCGGCAAGTGAAGATATGGCACTTCACCCCGAAAATGAATGCCAACAGATAGAGAGTGTCCTGCATAAAACCAGGGGGAATAAGACATTGGCAGCCCAGTTGCTGAAGATTGACCGCAAAACCCTCTACAACAAAATGCACCTCTACGGGATCAAACTTTGATTGACAGGATGGTTTCCACATCGTGCTGCCATCCTTCATAAGCATTTCCACGCCGGGCATCCAACTGCTGTAAAGCTTCAGCCGGATAGTCAAGCAGCACAAACATGGGCAACATTTTATGGCAAATAGCTTGAGCCCTGTCGAAGTCGTTTTCTGCGAGAGTTTTCTTCAGCAGCCGATAATTTTCGGCAGTGGAAGTTCTGAACATTTCCCTTATTTCTTCGTCATCGTCTTCCAGAAAACTTTCGTTGGCAATTTCGCCTTCACCAATGATTTCACGCAACGCTTCCATCGTAAAAGGTTTCGGCAGAAAACCGTCGAATCCCAGTTGAGCGGCTTTCTCTGCAGTAAAATCGCTATGCCCCGTCATTACAATCACGGGCACACCTCCAGCCGAAGACAGCACATCCAGCCCGGACAATTTGCCCATTTCCATATCAGTAAGTATCATATCGCAGTCGTATTCAACGATCTTATGTCCTAACCGTATCAGCATGTCGCATGCCATTTTTGCCACCACTGCATCGTCGTCGTATACAATTATCTTTTTCGATCCTTGTTTGATTTTGTTTTTCATTTCTTGGCAAGGAACCATTACTTTTACTGTTGTACCTTTATTCACTTGGGATGTTACCTGAATAGTACCCCCAAGCAATTCAACCAACCCTTTTACAACATACATCCCTAAACCACTACCGTGAGCGAGGGCATTGTTACGTTCCACACGCAAAAACGGTTTGTACATATCTTCCAGCTTATCTTCGGGTATTCCTGCGCCGGTATCCCTGACTTCAACGCAAAGTTGCGTGCCGGTATAGGCCATTTGCAACGCTACCTCGCCGGAACGGGTGTATTTTACGGCATTCGACACCAGGTTGATAATAATTTGCTTGATTTTCATCTGGTCGGAATTGAGCCGGACCGCATCCGAGGTGAATGTAAAGGAAAGACCTTTTGCTTCAGCCAACGGCATGAACATTTGTCCAATTTCCTCGCTTAACCCACCCAGTGAAAAGATCCCGGCATTAAGCTGCAAAGAGCCTTGTTCGAGGCTGGAAAATTCCAATAAATTCTCCAGCATGGCTAAAATATGACGGGCAGAATTTTGCATCGATTTTATGTCTTCCCCCTCTTGGCGGCGAAGCTCCAGATAACCGAGAATCGACCCCAAAGGACTTTTAATATCGTGGGAAACGGACAGCAACAACTTGTGCCGGCTCTCCATCACCTCTTTGATTCGTTCGCGTGCCTCCTTGCCTTTATTTACATCATATATAATGAGCAGGATAAACAACAAGATCAGTCCCAATGCAACTATTCCGCCTACGATAGTGATGGTATAGTTTTGCTTGATAGCCTGCTCCCTCCGTTCGATGGTACCCAATACCGAATTTAATGTCTGCCGGTGAAAATCCAGAAGCAGACTTGAAATTTGGGTGGAAATCTCATGGTCGAAGGTAATCTGCTGCGCCACCTGTTGTTCAATAGCCCGGATGTTTTTCTCATACCGTTTACCGGCCACACTAGCCATATTCTTCACCTCAGAAAGAATGGGCGATGCGTTGGCATTTCGGATTGTGTCGACATGCAAAACCATTACTGTCGTATTTTTCTCCGGGCTAAACACCTCTTTGAGTCTTCTGAAGAAATTCTTTTTCTGTTCTGAAGTCTTGTAAAGAGTGTCCTTTTTAACGGTCGCATTGTGGGAATTGCTGTTTGGTTTCTGCTTATATTGCTGTATGCGTTTGCTGATAGCAGCAAGCGGGTTTTCATTTCCTAACTGCCGGTTAAGTTCCGCTATATTGGACGTTTGCCGGGTGAGCAGAATCCTGATTTGGTGCAGTTTCTTTTTTCCTACAGGCTCGATGACCGTGAGTGTATCCATCAAAGAGTTTACAGAAAGAAGCTTCTTGCCAAAATTGTTGATGTAAGTGGTATCGTGAGTGGATACAAAAAGGCTCACCGAAGATTGGGCCTCCCCTACAGCTGCAATCAATTTATTGGTCAACGCAAGTGCCTTATGCTGCTTTTCCACTTCTATCCGCTGGCTTTGGATATTGCTTCGTACATTGTAAAGGAACAGCAGCATCACCGCAGCACCCACACCTGCAATAATGTACAAACCAACAGCTTTGAAACGGATTTTTCTCTCGATATTCACCCTGCAAAGGTAAACATAAATCTTCTTAAAATAATTGGGGCTTTTTATAAAGCTCATACTTACTTGTGTCCATTAAAATGGACTCAAGTAAGTATTATTTTGAAGATTCTATAAAAATGAGTCTATCCGTTCAAGAACTATTTAACTCACAATTATACCATTAAGTGGAATTACGCTACATGTGATCACAATTTTACCGTCAATCCAAATTTACCGTCGCTGAAAGCATTACCACCGCCAAATTCCAAATTCAGTCCTACATTTTTCGAGATAAAGTAGCGGCATCCAACCTGCGCTCCAAGCCCTAACCCGGAAGTGTGCGACCCACCATAGGCATCCGGTGAGTTCCAAATATAAAAACCAACATTTAACCCACCATACAAATCCCAATTCCTGGGAATATGGAATAAATTATTAAAGTGGTAATTGAAATTTCCCGAAAGGCCTGCAATCGAGTGGTCGTAATAGACATAGTTCCAGTCTTCGCGGTAAGAGCGGTAGGATAATTCACCTCCCAAGGTGACATCACGACTCACAGCATGGTCAATTCCAATATAAAGGGGAACTCCCCAATCGGAAAAACCTATGCCCAAATTCAATTGGTTGCCACCCATAGCCAACGAGTTCTGGCTAAATGAAATTACTGAAACGAAAGCGAATGCCGCTAATAAAAAAACTTTTTTCATTGAAATATTTATTTTAGTTTGTATTATTATAATCAATGCAGTATGTTCATTGATATGTTATTTTGCTGTAAATTACAGATAATAGGATTTACAACTTCTCAGTTGACCAGACACTAACACCGGCTGTTTGCATTCAAACAGGTTTCAATCACGTCCGTGTCCCCTGCCTTTATGTCCGTTATGATCATGATCATGATCGTGGTCATCATCATAATCATCATGCCGTCTGTCAAAATCATTGTCGTAATTGCGATTTTTCCCGTTCTTTTCCCAGCCTTTATGTTTCCCATTATCGCCTTTAAAATCCCTTCGGTTATCTTGATGTTTGTAGCGATAGTCACGATAATGCCCTACATAATAATCATGGCGTAAATATGGTTTTGGCTCGTTCACTACCACTTTGTAAGTAGAATAAAGGTTGAAACGACGATAGCTCGGAGGCAATTCCCTGGAAAATACCCACTGATGGCCGTTGGGGTAAATAAATTCGCGGTCAGGCACCGAATAGTAGATGCCCAACTCCGGAAGAAAATAGTATTCGGCATAATCGTACGATGCAGGCCCCCATTGAGGTTGCAAGTTGATGTTCACGTTTACCTTCAATTGTCCTTGGATGGTTGAAAAACATGCAACACTAAGGACGCTCACTAAAAATAGAACCTTAACTTTTTTCATTTTAAAATAGATTAATTGATTTGTCAATATACAACAGTTGATGATGTTTGCGAATTAGTTTGTACATATTGATTGTGTACTAACAACAGATAACCAACAACTGTACCACAAGCCAAACATACACATACTCAGATACTTATTTATCTAGTGAGTTGTGGAAAATTGTGGAAATCTGTAGATGGAAAGTGCGGAAATGAAGAAATATGAGGTAGAATAATAGATTATTCACATTTAGCTAAATCAACAATAGATGTGTGTCTTTAAAAACAAAATGGAATATCTTTCAATTTGTTTGGTCAGCCCATTTATTGTTCGTAGTTTTGCGAAATACAAACAACCAGATATTTTTCATCATGGAAGAGTGCAAAAACAAAGATTATACAATTGACACCGAACAGCTTGCCAGATTTGCAAAAGCAATGGGACATCCGGCACGTATCACTATTCTCCAATTTCTCGCCTCATTAGATAGTTGCTACTTCGGCGATATACACAACGAGCTACCTATAGCCAAAGCCACCGTATCACAACATTTGAAAGAATTAAAAGATGCAGGTCTCATTCAGGGCGAAATTGAAACTCCAAAAGTAAAGTACTGTATCAACCGGGAAAACTGGAAAAAAGCCCAAGCATATTTCGAAACATTCTTTGCTTTGAGAAAAGAAAAAACAAGTTGTTGCAACTAAATTACACAAGTCTCTTCAAAACAATTTAATCAAGAATAATATGAATATTCAGGTATTAGGTACAGGCTGCCCAAAGTGTAAAACACTTGAAAAAGCCACTCGCGATGTAGTAGCTCAGAACAATATCGATGCTACAATTACTAAAGTTGAAGACATTGTTGAAATTATGAAGTTCAACGTTATGACCACACCAGCATTGGTAGTCGACGGTAAAGTTGTGGTAAAAGGTCGCGTGCCTTCCAATGACGAATTAAAACGATTACTCACCAAATAATAATTCAATAATATGAAGAAGCTAATTGCATTATCGGTAGTATTTCTACTGGCTGTATCATCTTTCACTGTAAATAGCCTGGCAGCCGACAAGAAAACGCAAAAAACTGTTTCCAAAGCTGCAAAGGTCGAAGTGTATTACTTTCATTTCACACGTCGTTGTGTAACATGTCAGGCGGTTGAAACAAAAACACAAGCCGCCATTGCTACGCTCTATCCTGTTCAAGCTAAAAAAGGTTTGATTACTTTTAAAGCAGTAAA
>DATFAW010000075.1:0-4912 GCA_035254165.1 Paludibacter sp. | reverse complement strand
GCGCTGAGTGATATGGTGAATACTATCGCCATTAAAAATACTAGTTTTTTCATACTTATCATCTTGCTTTTTATTTATAGTTGTTTTTGTCATTTCATTTTAATATCGCCCGGAAAGGCGATGCCGGTATTCCTGCATTATTGCATAGGTTGCCTTCTTTATAATTGCGAAAGCAATAGCGAACTTCCGTGGGTGTTGCAATTGTTTCGTTCCAAACCTTCACAATCGATGAACCACCGATAATTTCGGCATGTGCCGGAAGGAACTTACCATCTGCGCCGGCTATTTCAAACCCTTTCAATTCCTCGTTCTCGGGGGTCATCCCATCTTCGCCGTAATCGAACTGAACTTCTACTATTTTGCCGTTCACTTTGCAACTGTTATAAATCGGCCCACTATAAGCAATTCCTTCCTTGCCATAAGTTTTGGCCAGTGCCCAATAAGCCAACCGTTCGCCTACTTTTATTTTGTAAGGCGGGTGAATAAATATCTCGCTCCCGGCATCGGTGGTAGTAACCATCCCCACATTCGACACCTCTTTCATCAACTCCAGCTGAGCCTGACGAAACCAGGCCCAATCCAACTCATCTTTACCACCCGATTGCCAGGGAGCTATTTGGACATAATAAAAAGGCAAATTGGGTGAATGGAAGAATGTTCTCCATTGCCCAACCAGTGCCGGAAATAGTTTTTTATATAAAGCCGGTTCGTTGCTATTGGCTTCGCCCTGATACCAGATTACACCTTTAACCGGAAAACCTTCGAGCGGCTGTACCATGGCATTGTGCAATAAGGTAGGCGTTCCGTTCGGATAGCCAAACTCTTTATTATTCAGAACAGAAAGATCAACTTCCGGAATGCGGGCAAGCGTTTCTTTGTCCATCCAGGCTTCAATTTTGGAAGCACTCCACGAACAATGAACCAACCCGACAGGTACTCCCAGGATTTTCTGTAACATATTTCCAAAAAAGTAAGCCGTGGCACTAAAAGTAGAAACTTCTTTGGGCGAACTTTCGCTCCAATGCCCTTCTACATCTTCTTTGGGCGTAGTGCTCCAGTCATTTTTTACGGTAAATAACCGCAAAGGGCGATTGGGATCGGCCGAAGCAATGTAGGGTTGTGAACCAAAGACAGGTTGACCACGAAATCCCTTGACGGGCATTTCCATGTTGGACTGTCCGGAGCAAAACCATACTTCGCCCACCAGGATGTTCTTCAACTCGAGCGTTTCACCATCAGAAATAGAAATGGTGAACGGACCTCCTGCAGCGGGTGTAGGAAGTACGGCGCTCCAATGTCCGGAAGCATCACTCTTTGTTTTAATACTGCTTTTACTCCACGACGCATTTAGCGTAATACCTTTTCCGGCAGCGGCTTTCCCATGAAAATATGCTGCCGATTGTTGTTGCAGCACCATACCATCACCCCATATAGCTGGAAGTGTAACTTTTGCTTGTGCAATGCTTGTAATTACCAAGCAAGCTATTATCAACCTTATTTTATTATTCATCTTCTGAACTTATAATTTATTTAAATAAACCTGACCAAACCGATCGGTTACCTTAATCTCAATTTTAGATCCCTTTTTCTGCGGAGTAGCGCGAAACAAATGATCGGTGGGGTTAATCGTGATCCAATCGTATTTTACTTTTTCCCTGTCGGCGCACATGCTTTCCGCCTGTGGGTCGTTGCCCGTATAATGAATCATCTCTCCCTTATTTACACCATCTTCTATCCATTCCACTTTCCAGTTTTTATCCCAGTTCCATACATTGGCTATCACATCATTTGGATATTGCGATGAAGCTCCCACCGGATAGGTGCGTACCTGATATTCTTTAGTATGTCCGGCACTCTTATAATACCACTTTACGCTGGTTCCATCTACTTCATACACTCCATATCCACGAGGTGTTCCGTCTAGACCGATATCGCCTCTCCACCAGATTCCACACACAGCACCGGTGATATGCTCCATCAAAGCCGGCGAATAAACCAGATTGCGATTATAATGCATATGACCGGAAATGATATGAGTCTGATAAGGTTTCAATATTTCATGAAATGCTTTGGCATTCACCATTTGGTCGGCAATGGCACTATAATTATACTCGAAAGAAATTGGCTTCTCCTGTAATTGCGAAGGAATATGCATCACCACAAACACCGGCGATCCTTTGGCAACATACGAAAGATCCTGCTCCAACCAATGAAATATTTTTTCATTGATGTAACCCATATAAAAGTAATCCCTACCCAGAAAGAAATTGTCATTTAAAACGATATAGTGAGCCTTGCCTTTATTGAATGAATAATAAGTCGGACCAAAATACTTTTCAAACGTTTTGTACGAAGTCTCGAATGTGCGTCCGTAATAATCCATATCATGATTACCTATAGCCCTGTAAACGGGAATGTTCAAAGCACTTATCGCTTTAATATACCCAGGGTATAAGGCAGGTGTATCACCTACTATATCCCCACAATCGACACTGAAAACATCGTTGTTTTTTGATTCTTGTTTAATCAGTCCGGCACAATCGGCCAGCATCTTTTTGTACGAATCCAGACAATCATTATCGGTCAACTGTACATCGGCTTGTGCCAGGAATACATGTTTTGTGTCGTCCTTTGTATTCTTCTTAAGTTCGAAATTATATGTTCCTGTATTTGTATCAACACTATGATAAAAAACGGGAACCGAATTCTCAACCCGGGTCAGATAACCTGCCGGTGTGGATATATAAACGAAAGTAGCGTTGCTTGAATAGAGTTTGTAATTTCCGGCCATATCTGTTCGGGTGCAACTAATGCCATCACTCACAACTACATTGGCAATACCATTGCCGTTGCATGTCACTTTTCCGTTCAGTTCCCGTTGCTGTGCCAACAAACTTCCGGTTGCCAGCAAGCATAAAGAAATGAAAGTGAGAATTCTTAGTTGATAGGAGTAAAATAATGTCGCATTTCTCAAAGATATGTTTTCACAATGCGGTTGTAACTTCAAGTCCCCTTTAGGGGATTTAGGGGCAGGTTTCAAATGAATTTTCCGCCCCAAGCCCCTAAATGGGATGTGAAATACCATCGTCTTTGAAAAATCAAAATACAACATTATATTCTTACCATTTAGTTGATTACTCTGTTTCATTTTGCTACCGATTTATAAGCAATCATACGCTCAAGATATAACTTATTGCCTGTGGAATGCTGGTTTTTATTTTCAGACACAACCAACCTCAGCGTGTGATTACCTTGTTTCAAACCAAATTGATGAAATAAATACGCCCGGTTCACATCATATTTACCGGCTTCTTCCCGGTAGTAGGTATCAATCTCCTTTATAAATTTATCATCAATATATATCTTCGCTTTGCCTGCATCTACATTCCAACTGCCCAACAACGAAACACCGCTTCCGGTAAAACCGATTTCGACTGTAGCGCCCGGTTTGGCAGCTAACGCATATAAGTCATTGTCGCCATCGCCATACACAAAATCCGTCCAGTTAGCATCAAATTTCCAACCGGTCTTATCCTTAACTTGCACCTGATAAGCCATTCGTGTATTTTTGAACCCTTGTTCCAACTTGGGTTCCACTGGATTTTGTGTTTTTATAGAATAAGAACCGTCATTGACCGACCCACCGTTATTCTTCACATTTTCGTCTATAAAAGCCAGCGTTTGCTTTACCACCTTATTGTATGAGTAATTGGTATGCAAAAAGTTTTTATCCGCTATCTCGGGTATATACGATTTCAACTCATCGGGAATGGCTTTATATCCATGAATCACTCCCAATACAGCCGCAGCATTGGATGTGTTGCAGTCGGTATCTTGCCCGCAACGGATGGTTATTTCCATTGTCTTGCGGAAATCGCCGCCACCGTAAAGCAACCCGATGGTTACAAAAGCACCATTTAGCTTAGCATCAATATTGAAAGTATGATAAGGGGCACAAATATCGATATCGCCCCATGTGTGTTGAATTTTCTCCCAGGCCTTTTTCCAATCGGTGGGATCCTGATGGTAAGCGGCAAGCACATCTTTTATGCACAATGCATAAGTGCTTTGCTGTGGAATAGACTTCAGGGCATTCGTTACAATACTTTCAATGTCCGAACTATTATATGCAATGGAATGCATAGACGAAAGATACATTCCACCATAAAGCCCGTCGCCGTAAGCCATAATGGAACCTACTTTCCGACACAGTTTGTTTGAAGACTGAGGCATGCAAGGATTGATAAACCCAATAAAGTCCGACTCTATCTGAAAGTCAATGTCGTCGGCATGCATATTATTTGCAGGTTTCCCCGATTCGGAAGCCCGTATCCCATCCATATAATTTTTTCGGCTTTGCAGGTTGGCGTGGCACAAAGGAAATTCTGCATTTGCAAAGTTTTTGGCTAAAGAATCAACAGGGGCATCCAGTCCCAGTTTTTCCATAGTCATCATAAAATTGAGTTGACCATAAATATCATCTTCCAGCAATGATTTTTCAACCATCTGCGGAGTCCATGCTATTTCCCCGGTATACATCACTCCAGTGGCTTTAAACTCCATCTCCCGTCCGTACATCACTCCAATCATTTTGCCGGCCCAGGCTCCTTTCACTTTATCTTCTATTTTCTCTTTCGATAGGGTGACAATATGTTGAGCCTCTACAACCGAATAGTTCGTTGCAACTAACAGGAAGATAAAAATGGATAACACTTTAATTGTTTTCACGGATCTTGTAATTTTTATATGTTGAATAATAGACATTATATAAGTTCACCTGTTTTAAGAATAGAACGCGGATAAGCGCGGATTTAGCGGATGTAAAGCGGATTTATATTCCGACAAGTCGGAATGATAAAGACCTCGATTTGAAATCTGTCCCCGATTTATCGGGGATAAAATCCTCTTATCA
>DATFAW010000074.1:0-3006 GCA_035254165.1 Paludibacter sp. | reverse complement strand
TTTTTTGTTATTACTTCTCAGCATAGGTTCTGCTTTCTCTCAATTTGATGCGCAATTAAGTCAGTATATGTTCCATAATTCGTCATTTAACCCTGCGGCGGTAGGTGAAGGTGATATGATTCAAATTACCGGGCAGCATCGTATCCAGTGGGTCGGAATGCCTAATGCTCCGCAAACCACTGTTTTTAGTATAAATTCGCCTTTTAGGATTGGAAATGTACTGCAAGGTGTTGGCGTTAAGTTCCTGAACGATAAAGTAGGTCTCTTTACAAATCAGAGTGTTCATTTGCAATATGCATTTAAGAAAAAGCTTAGTTCAGGTGTGTTGAGCGTAGGTGCTGATTTAGGATTTGCAAGTATTGGGTTTGACGGAACTAAAGACTCAATTCCCAGTGGAGATTATCATAATCCGAGTGATCCTCAAATTCCAAAAACAGACGTGAAAGGGATGAGTTTTGATATGAATTTAGGTCTGTTCTATTCTACTCCCAGGCTTTATGCTGGAATTTCATACTTACACGTGAATAATCCTACTGTGTCTTGGGGCAACAACATGGAATTTAAAGAAAGAGGTTCTATGTTTTTTACCGGAGGCTATAACTTGATTTTGTCTGATTCAAAATATGTGTTTAAGCCGAGTACATTGATTAAAACTGATATGAGTTCAGTCCAATGTGACTTGACAGCCAGAATGGAATATGATAATAAATACTGGGGAGGTATATCTTGCCGAATACAAGATGCTGTTGTATTTCTTGCTGGTATAAATATCTCAAATGGGTTGTCAATCGGGTACTCATACGATCTTCCTACTTCTAAAATTATTACTGCAAGTTCGGGTTCGCATGAGATACTAGTAATGTACAGTTTTGAATACGTGTTTGGTAAAAAACACAGCAAATATAAAAGTATTAGAATATTATAAAAGAATAATGCTCTTCGAAAGAAAGCAAATGTCAAATATCAGAATTTTTATTTCAAAAATAAAATCGCACTAGAATGAGAAAAAATCTGCCAATTATTGTACTGACTTTATTGTTGGTTGCTTGCAACAAACCCGCAGGTGAATTAACGGGTCTTGGAGCTAAAGGCTCATTTGTTGAAGCACAACCTTATGGGATGGTATTCGTTAAGAGGGGGTCGTTTATGATGGGGACAAATGATCAATCTGCTATTGGAGGAGTAAACGAAAAATCAGTAAATGTTACAGTTGACGCATTCTGGATGGATGAAACTGAAATTACTAATGATAAATATAAACAGTTTGTACATTATGTTCGTGATTCAATAGCCTTACGTTTACTTGTTTTGGCTGGCAAAGATGAATTTCGTTTAAAGATTAAAAATCAGACTGATGATGCAACCCCTGAAATGGCTCGCTTGAATTGGAAAATGAAGATTCCATGGAATTCGAAAGATGAGGAAATAAAAACCGTTTTAACGTCTTTGTATTATGACAATGACAATGGCTTGAGTGGTAAAAGACAAATTGATCCGGGGAAATTGCAATATAAATACGAGTGGATTAACTATGATCAGGCTGCCTTACCAGGGAATAAATACAATGTTAACACTGGCGCTTATCCAGCTTCTGCAAAAGCCCGTGTTGATACTTCGTATGTTGAAAATGGTGTTATCGTAAATAAAACTATCGAGAGAAAACTTACGACAAGAAGAGATTTGATATCAACCCGTATTGTAAATGTTTATCCTGACACCATTATGTGGTTGCGTGATTTTCAATATTCGTACAATGATCCTAAAATGCATATGTATTTTTCTCATCCGGGATTTTCAAATTATCCTGTAGTTGGTGTAACTTGGGAACAATCGCAAGCATTTTGCCAATGGAGGACAAGATTGTTTAATAATGCTAATAGAATTGGTGGACAAGACTATCGTTTGCCAACAGAAGCAGAATGGGAATATGCAGCACGTGGAGGACGTAAAATGGCTTTATATCCTTGGGGTGGAAACTATGTGCGTGATAAAAAAGGTTGTTACCTGGCTAACTTCAAACCTATGAGAGGTAGTTATACCGATGATATGGGTGCTACAACTATGAAAGTTGCATCCTACCCGCCAAATAATTTCGGATTGTACGATATGGCTGGAAATGTAGCTGAATGGACTTCTTCGGCATATGATGTTTCAAGCAGTATGGTAGTATCTGATATGAATCCAAGTTTTCAATATAATGCAAAAAATAGTGACCCTGATGTTTTGAAACGAAAGATTATAAAAGGTGGTTCGTGGAAAGATATTGCTTATTATTTGCAATGCGGAGTGAAAACTTACGAATATCAGAATGAAAGTCGTCCGTATATCGGTTTCCGTTGTGTCCGCTCATACAATGGAGAATAATTAAATCAATACTTTTTTTAAATTATTATATATGTCTGAAAATGCGTCGAAATTCGATTTGTGGTGGAACTCACCTGAAGTAAAGCAGAAAGTTGGAGCTGCTTACAGCTTAGGTGCTTCGGTTGTAATTATTGGAGCCATGTTCAAAATTTTACACCTAACTGGAGCTGCAACTATGTTAGGGGTTGGTATGTCTGTAGAGGCATTTTTGTTTGCTTTAGGTATCTTTGATAAACCTCACAAAGAATATGAGTGGGATAAGATATACGATTTTGATGGAAACGGAAGCGCTATAGTTGAAAATAAAGTGTCACAAACTATAAGTTCCGGATCGTCTCCGGCTCCTTCAAGAGCTGTCGGGCTAAACTACTCGGAAACGATAAATGACGAAGATGTCAAAAAACTATCTGAAGGAATTAAAAATCTGACTACTACAGCTCAGCAATTTGCTGGTTTGACTGATATATTGGGTGCAACTGATCAGCTGGTTAAGAATATTGATGGAGCTTCGCAGGTAACTGGAAAATTCATTAAGAATCAGGAAACTTTGAATAACGCGACAGGTTTGTTGGCAACTTCGTACCAAGGTATTTCTGACGGTATGGAAACTGTTGAAAAGAATACAAAGATATATGGTGGTAA